>JAGLTP010000387.1 GCA_023135215.1 Candidatus Heimdallarchaeota archaeon | reverse complement strand
ATCTCTATCTCACATCTACAAACTTTTTATTTACCAAAGTATACTTAGACATATGAATTCCGAAGATAAATCTACGATTTCATCACGAAAAGATGAACACTTGAAACTATGTATAGAAGAAGATATAATCTATGAGAACATTACAACAGGATTTGAATGTATAAAGCTGCATATAAACTCCGTCTCTAAGATTGTAAATTTCGATGATATAGATTTATCTACAGAGTTTTTAGGAAAAATAATAGACTATCCTTTAATAATATCAGGGATGACAGGTGGATCTAAGCTAGGTCAGAAATATAATAAGATAATAGCTGAGGCGTGTCAAGAAAAAAATATTGCTATGGGTGTTGGTTCACAAAGAGCAGCTATTGAAAATCCTGAGTTAGCTAAGACTTTTCAAGTACGTGATAAAGCACCAGATATACCCCTAGTTGCTAATCTGGGAGTAGCTCAATTCATTGATGGTTATAAAGTGGAAGAAGCAGAACAAGTAATTGAAATGATAAAAGCAGATGCTTTAGCAGTTCATGTAAATCCAATGCAAGAATTTATCCAAAAAGAAGGAGATTTCAAATTCTCTGCAGCTTTTGAATCACTTAAAAGTTTATCAGACTCCTTATCTTTTTCTCTAATCATTAAAGGAGTAGGAACTGGATTTTCTCAGCAGGATGCGATTTTGCTCCAGAAATTAGAATTGTATGCACTCGATATTGCTGGAGCTGGAGGTACTAACTGGAAGAAGGTAGAAGTGCTCCGAAATCCTAAACTTAAGTATATTTCTAATTCCTTCCTAAATCTAGGAATTCCAACAATTAAGAGTTTGACAAATGTTCTAAGTTATAGAAATTTAGGAATCCCCTCTATCAGAAATTTCATCAAACTTGCAAGAAGTTCCCCTTCTGATATAAAGAAACTTATAGTTTCTGGTGGTATGTGGAGTGGGACTGATGCTATCAAAGCTCTATTGTTGGGTGGAAATTATGTTGCTTTTGCTCTTCCAGCTTTAAGAGCAATTGCCAAAGGTGGCAAAGAAGAACTAATCTCACTTTTGAATTCTTACATCTTTGAAATGAAAGCTATAATGTCAATATTAGGATATGATAATCTAGAAACATTGAGAGAAAAGCGCAATAATGGCTTCTGGGTTGACAATAAAGCGTTCAAGAGATTATGATCTCATATAATATGATAGGTTATTTTCACAAAAAAAGTATTCAAATTAAGTAATTTAATCTTAAAGTTTCAGACTAACTATGACTCGTCATAGAGCAAAAGCTCTCAGTAATGCCTTGTTCATCCTCAACAGATAATTATTCTTTAGGTAATTATCTTTTTTGTTTGAATCTTAATTGGATACTAAGTGGCTGTCAAAAATCCTGGATTAAGGATGAATGTAGGTATTGCAATAGCTATGTTTATTGCTACAAGAACGAAATAGATGATTTTGTTCCATTTTAGAATTTTAGCTCCATCAAGTTGCCAAACTGGAAGACAATTGAAGAGCGCTATTAAAGCATTAAATTGTGCGATTAAAATGAAGATATTTGGTGATGCTGCCAATCCTGTTAGAGGAATAACGCCATAATATGTTAAAAATCCAAAGATTAGGCTAATTAATCCAATCACAACATTCGTAGCAGGTCCAGCTAGTGAAACTAAACCTATATCTCTCTTATCCATTTGTTTACGCATTGGCACAATTGCTACAAAACCTGGTACTATCAAACCTATTCCTATTATCAATGTAAGTAATGTAAACATCATCCCTCTTACCCAGAGGATATATCGTGCAAACTGTCCTCTCATCATTGCTACAATTTTATGGGCTAGTTCGTGAGGAAGAAATGCTGTGCCTACGAGAACAGCTGAAAGAAGGAAACCCCACCATTTATTATCTTCTCTATAGAAGTATTGAAAGAAACCAAAAACTAGTACAATTAGAGCAAATCCAAAGATAATATCCAGTAACTCACTTCCAAGAGAAAAGAGTCCACTAGATTTTACTAATCGCTGTTCAATATACTTTTTTTGTTCTTCTTCACTAGCGAAAGTTACTGGTGTAGGTTGTTGTTGAGCTTGTGCTTGTTGTGCTGCTTGAGCTGCTCTGTAAACGAACTGTTTTACTGCTTCCTCAGGAGAAACACCAGTAGTTGCTTGCTCTTTTCTTTGTTGTGGTGAGCAAGTATGCATATTGGAATCTCTGTGGTTTACACAGAAAGATCCACCACAATAGCGACAATAGAAGAGAATATCAGCTTCAGTGCCACAATCAGGATGTTCACATTTCATTATCTTCTGCAAATAACTGTCCGCGGTTATTTTAGAACGTATCTATTTGACCAATAACAAGCAGGGAAAAATAGTGAAACTTCATAAAAACTTGAAAGTAATATTCATTTTCTATTTCTATCTAAATATTTTTTAATCCCTACCTAAAAAAGAGTTCAATTAATAAGTTTAAGTGATGATTACTATGAAAACTGATATAGAAATTGCACAAGAAAAACAAAAAGACATGAAAAATATTAGGGAGATTGCTGCAAAAGTAGGTCTAGAAGAAGATGACCTCGAGCAATTCGGAAAGTATGTAGCAAAAATAAATTATCAAACAATGCTAAAAATACTAAATTCCGATAAACCTAATGGTAAACTAATTGCTGTAACTGCAATGACTGCTTCTAGAGCAGGTGAAGGTAAAACTGTTACAACAATAGGTCTATCGCAAGCGTTTAACAGATTAGGCAAGAAGGTTATGTTTGCCTTAAGAGAACCAAGTATGGGACCAACCTTTGGAATAAAAGGAGGAGCAACTGGTGGTCATTTATCACAAGTTTTCCCAATGTGGGACATAAATCTACACTTTACAGGAGATATACATGCAATTACATCTGCTCATAATTTACTAGCAGCTTTGCTTGACAACCATTTGACTAAAGGAAATAAGTGTAACATTGACCCAACCAAAGTTACTTGGCCAAGAACAATGGACATGAATGATAGAGCCTTAAGAGATATTCTCACCGGATTAGGAGGAAGAAGAATGGGTGGAGATATCAGAAATACTGGTTTTGTAATTACTGCTGC
>JAGLTP010000386.1 GCA_023135215.1 Candidatus Heimdallarchaeota archaeon | reverse complement strand
TTAACAATTGGGGTTAATATCTGGGTACTATCTAGCTTTATAGGCAGGCAGAAGTCTTAACGTTGGTCAGCGTGTTATAGAACTCTCTTGTTAATAATGTAAGAGTGGATAATTTGAAGATACTTATTACATCTAAATATGGGGAACTACTTTTTCAGTACGATAGTTTTAGTGAAAGTCAGGTTCATGATAACGCTCTCGTTACTGGTCTCATAAGTGCAATTGTTGCTCTCTCTTCAGAAGTTGTCAGCTCATTTCCTAGAGAAATAGAATTCGAAGGAAAGATACTTTATTTCTACACTGAAAACGAATTAATAGCTGCCTTATTAGTTGATATTGATAGTCCTTTCAATGGAGATATTTTACCAATTCTACTCGCTGAATTTCGAAGAGCGCAAGAAAAATATAAATTCCAGTTATTTGAAGCTATTCGATTCGAAAAAGAAATTTCTTTAAGTATTAAATCTTCATTAGCTGAATATCTTTCTAATATACAGAAAAACATGGTTTCAATCTACGAAAAGACAGATTTACATGATTATGACTCTGTTATCAAACTCAAAAGTGTTGCCCGAGATATAATATTTGATGGACCAATGGATTTCCTCTCTTTTGATCTTATTACAAGATTAATTCCTGAAGGTCTTGATAAAATTCTTTATGCTCTAATTGTCGGGTACCCAGTTGTTGTTACAGGGAATCGAAATATAGTTGAACCTATGATCCATTCCCTTCGTTTACTTTCCCCAACTCGTCTACTTAAAGTTAAACCTTGGATCTTCAAATATAAATCGGGATATGATATGGTTGGTACTAACGATATTCAAAATCTTATGCCATCACCCAATCATATAATTGTGAATATAGATGAAGGAGTAGTTTTTGGAGGAAGATCTTGCACTTATTTCGAGGATATTTCAAAGCAATTAACAAATCTTAATGCTATGGAAGCTTATAGTTTACTCCGATCAGAACTTGATTGGATATTTGAGGCATTGAAATCACTATCAATTCGTGCTCATTCCAAAGATTCACTACCTTTAGAAAAACAGATGATTCTGTTCGAGCTTTTGCAAAGAATTCAGGATTAAATTACTTCTAGACTAATCCACAAAAACTTATAACCATCTAAACTAATTCTAATTTGCATAATGAGTTCAGATAAACCGAATTTATGGACACAATGGAAAAACAGCATTAATTTCAGGAAACAATCACTTGCTGGTAAACTGATTCTTATCTTTTCAGTATTGGTCATTGGCACAATAATTGTTATGAATTTTCTAACTCTATCATTAGGTAGTTGGAAACCTCTCGGTCTTTATTCGATTTGGATTCTGTTTGGTTGGTTGTTTTTCGTTGTTTTAGTTTACATTACAGTGAAACTAATTTCAATGTTAATGCACAAGAACAGAACTGAAAAACAAGAACAAGTAAATCAACATTTATCAAGTAAAAATGATTAATCAAAGTGTAATGTGTATAAAATGATGATAAAAGTCCCTCAAGAATATCAAAGATGGTATCTTATCTTAGTTATTGGATTCTTTGCTTCTTTAGTGGTTTGTATATTAATCCTAGCAGCTATTACTTCGAACACTTTCTTCTGGATAGTAGCTATTGCCATAGATTTAATTGTAATTGCAATTGGAGTGCGAACTATTCAAAGAATGTTTAGACCTGTTATAATCACAGAAAAAATGAGTGATGTTTTAGAATACAATAAAGAAAGCGAAGTTAGAACTATTGACCAGAACTCAGAGAGTGCAATAAATGAATAAAGCCAAAATGACTCAATCTTTTAAGAAAAACTCCATATCATCAGTTATTATAATTGCAGTGTTTTCAATAATCTATCTAGTTTTTTTCGTGGTCAAAGGTACTGGGGAATGGCCTCTTGAAATATGGGGAATAATTGCAATATTCATTTCAATAATCTACAGTATTGCTTATCAAACTCTTGGTGGATCTGCAACTAATCTAGATGAAGTAAAATCCTAAACTACTAAATTTAGTTGCTTTAGTTTATCCTTTTGATATTGATGAAGAATTTCTCTTTTCCCGCTTCTTGAATCTCTTTGGTTCTAAAACCCAATGAATTCCAGAACCATTTAGCTAGCAAATTATCAACTAAGCTGTTCGCGAATATTTCTTTATGCTTACCATCTGTTCTACAATAATTAATAATAAACCGAATAAATTTCCTCCCTAAACCTATACGCCGATATTTTGGTTTTATGTAAAATTCTGCTATACTATAATTATCTCCTGTATCTCGAAGTAGACAAATACCTGCAACAATTTCTTTTCGAATTGCGATAAATGGAAACCTTTCTTGTTCAATCCAATAGTCATCAAAGTATTGAGCGGAAGCAAACTTACTAGAAGGAACTCTCTCATATTTATACATCTCCCTGCTGTACTCTATAAGTAACTGCTTAACTATTTCTTTCTCTTCCAGCGTTGCTAAACGAAATTCTTGATCCATTCAAGAAAACAAAAAGATAAACATTTTTACATGTATCGGTAATGGAAAAACGCTATTCTGGATGTTCTGAGAGTAATAAAGGAGTCTGACACAGATTTAAATATCATTTTCTGAATGTCTCCTTGATGGTAACTACCGACAAAAAACGCCCAACTAAAGTCTTTGAGCGTTCGATACCTTTGATACATGAATGCTTAGAAGAAAGAATCAGCATCACCATGCTACTGTCTACCTTAGGTTTAATGGAGAGAGGATTAATAAAAGAAGTAGAAGATCTCGATTCTTTTATGAAGAGAAGAGCAGAATTAAATCCAGATCGAACTCAGGACGCAGAGAGAATCAAAGAGCTGATCACTCGCATTTATTTCTGAAGTTTTTTTGCTCTATCTATTAGTACTTTGGCTGCAAAAGCTGCTTCTTTTGGAGACTTAAAGATAGGAACTTTTTCATCTTCTGCAATTCCTTTAACATGCTCCAACAAGGATCCACTCATGAAGATAGGTAAGATTGGTTTCTTTCTTCCTGTTTCATTCCATGCCTTGATAACCCCTAAGAAATGTTCATCAGGTTTCATCCCAAGAAAAGTAGGAATGACCGCACATGGGACAACTATGTCTATATCAGGATTTTCAAGCATTGCTTTCGTTACATTATAGTAAGCTTCTCCATTAGCTCCTGCTATCATATCCAAGGGGTTAACTTTCTTTACAAGAGGGATTAAAAATGGGTTGATTTTCTCTTTAAAATCGTCAGAGAATTCTGCTATCTCTAGACCAAATTCTTCCGCATTATCACTGAAAAGAACTGCGCTTCCACCAGAATTAGTCAAGATTCCAACTCTCTTTCCTTTAGGTAATGGTAGAAACGAGAATGCTTTGATTGCAGTAATGTAATCCATTAAACTCTCACATAAAGTTGCTCCTGATTGTTTAATTGCGGCTTTTAATGAAGTATAATCCGTAGCAATTGACCCAGTATGACTACTCGCACTCTTCATTCCCGCACTAGTTCTCCCACCTTTGAGAATAACCGTGGGTTTGATGCTTGCGACTTCCTTCATCTTGTTGTAAAAAGCTCTACCATCAATTACACTCTCCAAGTAAATACAGACAACTTCAGTATTTTCATCCTCTTTGAAATACTCTAGAAGATTGGTTAAATTCACATCTGCCATATTACCAAGATTAGCAAATTTGGAGAATCCCAAACCTTGCCACCACATCTCATACAAACACGCCGCACCAAAACTTCCTGATTGGGTGACCATGCTTATGTTCCCCTTGAGTGGTGTAAGAACAAATGAAGCATTTAATCCAATATCTAGATTCATAATACCTACGCAATTAGGACCAATAATTCTTGTTTCAACTTCTTGGGCCTTGCTGACCATTTCTCTCTCTAATTGTTTTCCATCTTCATTTATCTCTCCAAATCCAGCAGAGATAATGATGATTCTCTTTACTTTCTTCTCTACACACTGATCGACTACAACTGGAACAGCTTTTGCAGGTACTAAGAGTATAGCTAAATCAATCTCTTTTTCAATTTCCAAAATGGACGGATAACTCTTCAAACCTAGTATTGAATCAGATTTTGGATTAACAGGGAAGATTTCGCTTTGCAGATTTTTGTTTTCCAAAAGATTCATCGTAACAGCATTACCAAACTTCTTGGGATCTGCAGTAGCACCAATTACAGCAATAGTTTTGGGGTAGAAAAACTGCTTAACCATTGTTCTCACTACAAAGTTTGACCTTTGCTTTTATGTTTTTCTTTAAGCTGTTAAAAAAAATGAATGCTATTTGTATCCTCTTTCCATAACATATTCGGAAGGATCAACTCCTAATATCTGAAAAACAATCCCTTCCAAAATTCCAAATTCCTTCATTCCTGCAATAACCTCGCTTAGAATATCTATTTGTCTTCTTGCTTCTTCTTGACATTCATTTTTTGCGATAATCATAGAGTAAATGTATTTTTCATCTGTTTTTACTATATACTTATAATCACCAGAAACCATATACTGCAACATACCTGTTTTACCAAATAGTCTTTGACTAAAACTTTCTATTGCGGCAAGAAAACCAGCAAGAAGTGTTGGATCTTCCTTTAAGCCAAGTTTATCTATTCCAAGTAATGGGAATCCTTCCAGATCCGCTAACATAAACATTAAGGGATCTACTGCTCGTTTTGCAGAAAGTTTGGAAGTATTTTTCTTCAACCAATCAAGAGCATTATCAATATTTTCTCCTGTCTTCATACTAGTTTTAAAAAATTGATAAGAAGCATTTTCCTTTTCCGCTAACTTGAATAACTCCATGTGATTAATGATTGTTTCCAAATCTTCACTATCATCTAAATCAGTTTTGTTACAAAGAAAAAGAATGAGAAATTCATCTGTAGAGTCCTTTTGATCTACACTTTTCCAGAATTCTTCCTTAGCTTCATCAAAGCTGCTGGGATCAGAAGAATCGATAACGAATACAATTCCAAAAGCAAGTTTGACATAAGTTTCCCAAATAGTTTTTCGGTATGTTATGTGACCTCCAAGATCAAAGATATCAAACCTTGCATCTCCTACTTCAGCTGTCTCAAATTGAAGACCCATAGTAGCTGATGTTGATTGAAATTCTCCAGTTAAAATCCGTTGAACAAATGAGGTTTTACCAGCTTGGGCTAAACCTATAATTACTAGTGGTATACCCTTCTTATCGAATTTTAATTTCTTTGATTTTTCTTCTGTGCTCAACTTATGCCCATTCCATGTATAAATACTTATAACATTACCCTTTATTTTGATTATAATAAACTAAATTATATTTATTATAAGGTTTTTCAAATAGAAATGATAAAAACTTAAACAATTTAAGATTTAGTCCGATGCTATTAGAAGAGAAAAATGCATATTAAGGAGAAAATTTTTTTGACAATATCGTTGCAATAGATTTTTAAAAACTAATTTGATTCTGGTATTAATTTAAGGTGAAAAATGTGACAAAAAGATTCTTAATAACAGGATCATATGGTCAGATTGGCCAAGCATTAGTACCTGCAATGCTG
>JAGLTP010000385.1 GCA_023135215.1 Candidatus Heimdallarchaeota archaeon | reverse complement strand
GACGAAGATAATGATGGTTTAACGGATTGGGAAGAAATCTTCTATCATGGAACCTTACCGAAAGTTTATGATTCAGATGGAGACGGGTTGAGTGACTGGGAAGAAGTAGCAGTGTACTATACTCATCCTCTCAAATGGGATACAGATAATGATACAATGTGGTATCCTAATGAATTTGGAGAAATGACTTTTCCAATGTCTGATGGGGATGAAGTGAAACTATATGGAACGAATCCTCTCTCATCAGATACAGATGTAGACGGTATCTATGATTGCTTAGAACTCTATTTGGGTTCAGGACTTATTCCAAACTTTGAACCAGTTCTACTCAATCCTCTATCTAATGATACAGATGGTGATGGACTTCTAGATGCACATGAATATGTTGTGGCAAATGTAACGAATATAATCTATCCTTACAGAAGTTTTCTAATCACAACTCCATATAACACCTCAGTAGTAGATCCAGATACGGATGATGATGGTCTATTAGATGGAGAAGAAGTTCTGGTCTATGGAACCCTTGCGAACAACTCGGATTCAGACGGAGATGGAATAAGTGATTCAAATGAGATATTTTCAACACTCACCAATCCTTTAACTTCAGATACGGATGGAGATGTACTAACGGACTATGAGGAAATCTGGGGTTATCCTGAATATACTCTAGATCCGAACAATCCTGATGTTGACGGAGATATGCTCCCTGATGGGGCAGAAATACTCCTGTATGGTACTAACCCAAATAACGCTGATGAAGATGGAAATGGAGTCTTAGATGGATTAGAGACGGACTTTGATCATGATGGCTTAGAAGATGGTTATGAATTCTTTGTATATAGGACTCCAATGGTAGCAGGAGGAGGTGTAACCCAACCCGATAGTGATAGAGATGGTCTGGGAGATGGAGCAGAAGTATATCTCTATGGTACTAATTGTACTCTCTGGGATACTGATAATGACACTTTCTCTGATGGTTTGGAAGTCATGGTTGGAACTGATCCCCTGACTTTTACCACTCTAGAAGAATTTCGTGATGCTGTTCAAGCATTTGAGCGCGGTGTAGTAGTAGTATCGCCTATTCAAGGAGGAATTTACTCACCTTCAAACTTTACATTCATTATCTACAATGCTTCACCAGTTCTAGATATTCATTATCAGATGAGAAAAGGAAGCAATGATTTCAGTGACAATGTATCTATGCATTTCTCAATTAAAACAAGCACATGGATGAGTACGGGAGATTATATTAGTGGAGGAGATTATGAAGTCAATTTCTACGTCCATCATCCAGATGATACGTATACGGTTGTTACTAGAACATTCATTGTTGAAGGCACGGCTGTTGTGTCGTATACTTGGGTATTTGTTGGTATAGGTGGAGGAATCGCTACGGGAGTAGCAGGCACGGCTGTATTCTATTTAGCCAGAGCAGGAAAATTACCGTTCCTGAAGAAGTTATTTGGAGGTAGTGGCTCATGATTAGAAATGTTAAATTTATTAAAAAGAAAATAGTAACACTCTTTGTACTAACTGCTCTAATCTTCTCACTCTTTACAGCAATACCTACCTTGCAGTTAACAAATGCTGAGAGAAATTCACCTCGTGATTCATACAATTTAGATGAAATCATGAGAATGTTGGAAGAACAGAACGGTGGAAATAGTGGATTGGATTTAGCGGGAGATACTGTTTATCCTGATGATATAGATTTGGCTTCTTATTTGAAAGATTATCCAAATGATTATTCACAAACCTATCAACCTTGGAAAACTAAAGCTGCTGTGAGATGTGTTGAGCTATCTGATGATTATCAGTATATGATTGTTGGTGGTGGGTATCTTTATGACAATGAGATACACATTTACCGTTGGAACGATCTTACAAATCAATATGTCAAAGTATGGAATAGTGGAGACAACGTAATAAAAGGAGATGTAATCGATGTCGATATAGCTGACACAGATCACAATCAATTCTTGGAAATAGTCGCTGCTTCAGCTGATGGTAGTTTCCACGTTTTTGAACAGATGCACATCTACGATCCTAGTACAAATACTGAAAACATGTTTGAACATGTTTATTCTTCACCATATATTGGTCAAGTTTGGGGTGTAGAAATAAACGATACAGATTGGGATCATGATCCAGATATTATTGTTGTAAGCTGGGATTACAAAGTACATGTCTATGAATATTTCATACATTCAGGATATCCTTTTGCACCAGAGCACTGGATTGAATATGAAGAAAAGTGGGTATCTCACAATCTAGGCCAACATCCAACATCTCTAGTTGTTGGAGATACAAATGCAAATGGTCTTCCAGACTTTGTTGTAGGAACAAGAGAAGGTGGAATATTTATCTTTGAAAACAATGGTACAATACTTGATATCCATGGGCAGCCATATCCTCTGTGTCAAGATAATAGCTACAAATTGATCTACAGTGATATCAATTCCATTTGGAGACCAATCTATTCAATGGAAATAGGAGATCTTGATGGACAAATAGGAGATGAGGTTGTTATAGCTTCATTTGCATTTAATGCGTATGTTTTGAGATATAACCAGCTAACAGAAACCTACTATCTCCAGAAATTAATCAAAGACTTTGA
>JAGLTP010000384.1 GCA_023135215.1 Candidatus Heimdallarchaeota archaeon | reverse complement strand
CCGCCAAGGAAGCATTAGGAGGATTAAAAAAATGAAGGATCTTACTGTAAATGTTCTAGCAAGAGTCGAAGGAGATGGAGGAATAAAAGTAATAGTGGAAAATAACAAAGTCAAAGATGTTCTAGTTGATATCTTTGAGGGACCTAGAATGATTGAAGCTTTAGTACGTGGAAAAACTATCCATGAAGATATATCTTTAGTTTCAAGAATTTGTGCAATCTGTACAGTCTCACATCGTTACGTTGCCATAAAATCCATTGAAAAAGCACTCAAAGTGGAAGTTCCAGATAAAATTAAGCTTCTAAGGTATATGATGCATCTTGCGGAATATATTGAATCTCATGTTTTGCATGTTTATTTCCTTGCAGTACCTGATTTCTTCAAACAATCCTCTGCTATTGCACTTCTTCCTACACATCAAGAAACAGTCATTGAAGCTGTAACCATGAAAAAATATGGTACAGAATTAATGAAACTCTTGATGGGAAGGAAAATTCATGGAGAAAATCCACAAATTGGGGGATTTGGAAGAATTCCAACAAATGAAGAATTAGATTATTTCGCAGAGAAAGCTGTTGAATATAAAGAGTGGATTTCAAATTTCATTGATGTAATGGCAGCTTTAGAAATTCCTGATTATTGCGAAAGAGAAACACAATTTATGTGCTGTAATCCACCTGATGGTAAATTCGGATTTGAGGGAGATACAATACTAATTTCAAACGGAGAAGAGCATCCTGTTGAAGATTACAAGAAGCTAACAAATGAGAGAGTAGTTTCTCACAGCTATGCCAAGCGTTCAAGATACAATGACAAACCCTTCTCTGTTGGAGCATTAGCAAGATTAGTTCTTATTGGTGATCGATTAACTGGTGCAGCAAAAGAAAAATTCGACAAATACTACAATGAAAAGTGGAAGAAAAATCCAATATACAACAATTTAGCTCAAGCAATTGAAATTCTTTGGGCATTCGAAGAAATACCAGAGTTAATTGAGAAGATCAAAGCTTTACCTGATGCAGAAATTGTTATTCCTGACTTGAAAGATGGTTTTGCTACAGCAGCTATAGAAGCTCCTCGTGGGACACTATACCATACATATGAGATTAAGGATAACAAAATTGTAAACGCGGATATAATTACTCCAACAGCTCAATTTCTGGATGACATTGAGGAGTATATCAAAGTAGCTGCAGAAAAACTTCTTAAAGAAGATAATCCTGACACTGAACTAAACCTAGAAATGATTGCAAGAGCATATGATCCATGTATATCTTGCAGCTGTCATATGGTTAAATTGGTGAAAAAGTAAGTGTCATCCCTTTCCTCTTTTTTTACTTCTTTTGATGCAAAAGAATGTGCTTTTATTTGTCTCGGTAACAAAGACAGGGCAGATGATGGAATAGGTTTAATCTTAGCAGAAAGACTCGCTAAAATCTACCCTAAAAATGTGTTTTCAGAAGAAGAAGAGGACATTTCTACAATACTGCTTTTCATTTTAGAAAAAGAACAATACAAGCAAGTAATTCTGATTGATGCCGTGGAATTTGGTGCTGAGCCTGGTTCATTGTTAGTATCACCAAAGATCGAAACAAACGTTAAACAGATTTCCACTCATACAATACCATATCAGGAAATATCAAGATTACTTGAATCTAAAAACAGAGAGTTTCTTTTTGTTGGCATTCAAATTAAATCATTAACCTTTCTTGAAGATATATCAGATGAAGTATTGCTTGCTGCAGAGAAAGTTATGGAACTACTAACTTGATTTAATTTTTTCAACATGTTCTAGGGAAAATTATTTAAAATAGACAGAAAGAAAGAAGTTGAAATTAAGTTAATATCAGTTTAACTAAATTCTATGGTGGAAAGAATGAAAACCGTGATAATTCTAACTCAACCTCGAAGTGGATCTTCAGTATTAGCAGGAATTTTACACAAGTTGGGAGTAAGTATGGGGGACAATGAAGAAGAGCTTATAGCTACTTCTCATGATAACAAATATGGATCTTATGAGGATCAAGATTTTCAAGTTCTTCATCATAGAATGTTGTTCAAAGCTAATATTCTAATTAGATACCCAAACAGGCTCAAAGAGGATGAAAGTAGAATCGAAAAGGCTGTTAAGATATACGAAGATAAACTTGTCTCATTAATACATAAAAAGGAAAGGGAACTTTGGGGATGGAAGGATGCTGTAATAATTTATACAATTCCATACTTCGAGCAACATCTAAAGAATCCTTACTATATCTTTCTAAAACGACCACCTGAGAGTGTAGCGAATTCACAAATCCAAGCTGGAAGGTATGGAAGATGGTGGAAGGAAATTAAATTGGAATATTCCTATCAACCCCTTCACAGATGGATTCCTTTGGCACTAAGAACCTTTGGTGTAATTTTAAGACATGGTTTCATTTGGCATAAAATAGAATATTTATCAAAGATTGTAGAGAACGCACATCAAAGAATTAAGAATTTTACAAAGAATAAAAAATGTATTCAAATAGATTTAGACAGTCTCATAAATAGTTCAGAAGAAGAAATCAACCGCATAATCGAATTCCTGGAAATTTCACCCACTGAAGATCAAATAAAAGAAGCTTTCAATTTCGTTCATCCTGAGCTCATTAAATCCGATGTTCATAAGTGAAATTTTTACTCTAAACTTTTATAGGGGTATATCTTAATTAGTCTGTTTGAGATTCGAACGAGATAGAAAATTAGTTAAAATGTTCTCTTATAGCACTATGGCTATGTCTTATGGGATAATGATTAATTTCCTTAATGTAAATATTTTCAATTTTTATACTGATGAAGTGCTTCTGAATATTAATTATATCCCAATTATCATGACTATTTATGCTGTTTGGAATGCCTTAAATGATCCTCTCTTTGGGTTAATATCAGATAAGATAAAAACTCCCTGGGGAAGACGTTTTCCTTTCATTCTTTTTGGTTTTATCCCATTTACATTATCTTTCCTTGCCCTATGGTTTCTTCCTTCTTCATTAGTAATTAGTAAAACAAGTATCAAATCAGTGGTAGGTTATACGAATTTTCTGTTCCCTTCATTCATTAGTGCAAAATCACAAATGCTTCAAAATACTGTCAACATCCTCTTCCATCCTTATGTTAGAGGAGTTAACCATAATCTTATTTTTGTTTACATGGTTTCTTTTCTTCTTATATTTGATACATTCTTTACAATGGTTGTAATGTCTTGGCAGACACTTTTTCCAGAGAAATTTAAAGAGGATAAAGAGAGGAGTTATGTTGCCGCTCTAACTCAGACTATTAGGCTTTTGGGAATTGTTTTTGCTTTAGTTTTCCCCCCTCTATTGATAGAATATGGTGATATTGATTCCTACAAACTCCCAATAATTATATTAGTTATTGCGGTTTTTATTGGATTTCTATTATCATTATACGGGAGCAGAGATGAAAAAATCGATGAGAGTGAAGAAATAGAAATAGAAGCTAAAGAAGAGAAGCAGGGACGAACCAACATACAAGCAATAATTGATGTACTGAAAAACAAAAATTTGATAGCTTTTACGGTAGCTATTGGTATGTCAAATATTGCTTTCCTAATCCTGATGGCAATGGTTAGATACATGAACAAATGGGTTCTAGTTCAGGAAGCTCAATATGAAACCTATATCAATGCTGTAGCGTTTGCAGTTGGACTATTAACGTTCATTGTTTGGGCTAAAATATCAATAAAAAGAGGACCGAAGCTAGTCTATATTGCAAGTGGTGCAATGTTCTTTATATCCCTCTTACCTTTAGCTTTTGCTAGAGAAGGATGGGGGTGGGTAGTTCTAATTCTGATGGTTTTTGTAGGATTTTCTATTTCAGGTTTATTGCTAATACCGGATATCTT
>JAGLTP010000383.1 GCA_023135215.1 Candidatus Heimdallarchaeota archaeon | reverse complement strand
TACCTTCTGCAAGAACAATTATACTTACTATGAACCAACTAATTTCATTTATGAATAACAAAAATCGACCAGTTATTTTTACCAAACACATTACTAGTTCAGATCCTGATGATTTAATGCAAAAGTGGTGGAACGACACTGTTTCTGAAGAAGACAATATATCAGAAATTTCTCCTTATATAGATTCGACTAAAGGAATTATTATTTCTAAAAATCATTATAGCGCATTTCACAATACAGATCTCAAGAGATTGCTTAGAGAACTTGGTGTAGAACAGCTCATTATAACAGGAGTAATGTCTCATCTTTGCTGTGAAACAACTGCAAGAGATGCATTCATGAACAATTTTGAGGTTTTCTTCGTAGTTGATGGAACAGCTTCTTACACAGAAAAATTACATGTGGGCTCAATTGGAGCGATTTCACATGGATTTGGAATCTGCGTTTCCTCTGAGGAGATATTGAATGATTAAGAAAATTCAAACTTACGTTGCTCTTGTAGGTGGGGGACCAGCTTGTTCAACAGCAGCAATACAGCTGATACGTTCAGGTATTGAGGTTTTAATTGTAACAGAGAGAATAGGTGGAACAATTAGAAATGCCAATCTAATGGAGAATCTTGTAGGTTTTCCAAAGGGGATAAGTGGAGAAGAGTATGTTACATTAATGGAAGAACAGCTTGAACACAGCAGAATTCCTATTGTCAAAGACAGAGTTAATTCTATTTCGAAAGCTAATGACAAATATGTTATTTTAACTGAAGAATCTGAAATACTATCTGATTATCTGATAATAGGGACAGGTTCTAAACCATGTAAACTAAACATCAAGGGAGAGGATGAGGCTTTTAACATGAACAAACTATATTATGAAATTTATAACGCAATAGCGGATTCTAAAGGTAAGGAAATTACAGTAATAGGAAGCGGTGATGTAGCTTATGATTATTCTCTTAACCTTAGCAAAATCGCTAAGAAAATAATTATTGTTCAAAGAACTGAAGAAACCAAAAGTTTGCCTATTCTCCAGAGAAGGGTGGAAGAAGAGAAAATAATTACAGTTACGTCAAATAGAATTCCATATGAGATTTTTATGGAAAATGAGAGGGTTATCTTAGCAACTAAAACAGATAAGGAAATAAGTGAAATTCAATCTGATTTAATTATCGTTGCAGTAGGGAGAGAACCAAACATAGAATTTCTTTCTGAAGCTCTTAAGGAAGAAGATGAACATCCAAAAGCTGAATCAAACCTATATTTTATAGGAGATGTTAAGAAAGGAAATTATAGACAGGTTTCTGTAGCTATGGGAGATGGAATGAACGTAGCAATGGAAATAGTAAAAAAGCTATCAAGAAAGGAAGATTATAATGGAACTCCTAGGCAAGTATGGTA
>JAGLTP010000382.1 GCA_023135215.1 Candidatus Heimdallarchaeota archaeon | reverse complement strand
ATTTTCTTAATAAAATTTATATATTATCCAACAAAGATTTGCAAAGAGAAAAATATAGGTTATAATATGAAACTGAAAAAAATCTTGGTATTTCTCGTAGTAGGAAGTTTTATTGTTACTTTCATTAATCCTCAAACTACACAAGCTATTGATACATATTCTACAACTAATATACTCTTATCTCCCGTTAGTGATGGAGATTATCTTATGTTATACAAACATAATCTCATCAGAAATGAAAGAATCGCTAATGCTATAATAAAAGCTAGAATATGTGAAAGAACACCTACAGAATTCAAAACAATTGAAGAAGATGATGTTAGTATTATGAATTGGTTATTCACCCCTGAATATAAATTCCCTGCAAGAGAAGAACCAATAATAGATAACACTCATGCTGCGAATAAAACCGCTTTTGTTTACCATGATGGTATCTCCTATCTTTTCATTGCTTCAGAAAATCTTACCTCCCATTATCTTGAATTCTTCTTACTTTACTCTGAAGATAATGGCGCATCTTGGTCAGATTTAGTCTTTCTAAACTATACACAGATACTCTTCTCTAGATATATCTGGTTTGATGTTTCAGTAATAGAACATGAATTTCAAGAGAAATTATATCTAGCTTGTAGTTATTCTGGAGGAAACACTCTATTGTTATACATAGATCCTGTAACTTTAGAGGTAGACACTGAGGAACCAGCAAATAATTATTTTGGAGATGATTTTGATCTATTTAGACATGAAGATTTTGTTTACCTTGTTTCTACCAAATTAATAGATGTACCGCTTTTTAATGCAACTGAAATCAGATTTACTTATTTATTTGATACAGACACCCTTTATTTTGGTGAAGTAGACATTGAAGCACCAGAACAACGTACGGATCTCTATTATCCTTCTGTGACTTTTTGGGAAGGTCAGTTTCTTATCGTTGCTCAAGATCGTTTGCTAGATATTTATGATGCTGAACAAGGTATAGAATTTGAAGAGTTTTATCTCTGGGGAGTCCTCATTGAT
>JAGLTP010000381.1 GCA_023135215.1 Candidatus Heimdallarchaeota archaeon | reverse complement strand
AAGATTATAAATCAATACCTTGAGCGAGAAGGATTGCAACCTTCATATAAATATGAGGGTGGATATGAACCTATTAATTTTGATCTAAAACTAGGGAATGATGTAATCTCAACACAATTTTCTGTAATCGACTATAAACGAGATATACTTTCTTTAGCTCCCTTACTCTTTGAAGATGTTGAAGGATTCCTCTTCATCTTTGATCCCCAAGATTTGCATCAGATTGAGAAAATTAAGCAAATGTCTGAATTACTCATCAACAAAAGAAAAAAGGATCTGGTGGTTTCGTTTTTAGCGATTTTAAGAAGTGGGAATGAAACAAACTCATTAAATGAAATCGCAGATACATTAACTCGAATAGTCGAACATTATGAAGGTATAGAAGTTTTCAAAGTATCATTTGCAGTTTTGTTTAGACCAGATCATATAGAAAGAAAGATTAATGATTTGATTCAAACTACAACATTCATTGGCAAAAACGAGTAACTAGTTTCTTTTATCTTAAACTCTCATCATCTACTAAATGAGAGTAAGCTCGGAAGGAGATGTTTACAGGTATTAATCCTCCAATTAATAGAAGAACTGATATTGATGCGATTATGATACCTGCTATATCGATACCTAACAGGACATCTCCTTGTGAGAAGGATGCCCCAAAGAAAAGACAATATGCTACAGCTTGTAATCCAAAAGATAATGTTGGTAAGAAATTTGGATATTTGACAACTATTTTCTTAAAATATAAAGTGAGTAATTGTCTCCTAAAGAAAAAGAATGCCAAGCTAAATGATAAACTTGAAATTATCATTAAAATGTCACCAATATAGAAGAAAACGGGTCGAATAATTATATCTTCATCAACTCCTGCAACTATTAATGAGAGTTGAGCTAGTAGGAGAATAATAATACTGATTGCTATTAAAATTGCTATTATTTTACCTCTTTCCCATGGTTCATCAGAATCAAAACCTAGATTATATGAAGCAAAACCAATTCCAATAAATGCTATAATCAATGGAATAAAAAGTATCTGAACAGCTGACATTCCAGGTAGGCTAGTATCTCGTAATCCATCTGAAAAAATCGCTAGAAAAACATAGAATACTAAGATCATTATACTCCCACTTGATATGAATTTAGCACTTTGTACTCTATCCATCTTCTTCATCTCTAATTATAAAGTTCTGGTCATTCTCTGTAACGACTTCTTTCTCTTCTAACTCAGTTCCGTTTTCTTGGATGAACCCTTCCCTTAAAATCTTCAGTGTAAATACTAATTCAAGAAATCCTAAAATTAGTGCAAAAGAAGCAAGAAGGAATACTACTAAAGCTGTGTTTTCGACACTAACAGGTAAAAACCTTGGAGATACCCAATCATTAGACCAGGCAGCTAGATAGGGGTAGAACTGTACAAGGTATCCTATTGAAATTAGGAACCTTCCCTTTCGATTGATGATATTGACATTTTCCATGCTGTCAAGTAATAGTTTAATATAAGCAAAACCTATTACTAATAAAATCAAATACACTAGAAGTAAAACTAATCTTACAAGAATAAGAGGTTTCATGATCCAATTTTCATCGATGTATATGAAGGATAGAATAATAGTAACCATATCAACGAAGGAAGCACTAAAAATTAGTATGCTGGATATTTTCCAGTGAGTTAGTTGTAAATTCTTTTTTCCAATTCTAATTACTCCAATACCAAATAGAATTAGGGTACAATCAAATGCGATGTCTATGATTATTACAACTAAATCATAATAAAATGCACTCCCTAGAATTTTCCCCATTTGAAGTAGTAATAGAACCCATGCAGTATAGAATAGATGATTCGATATATCTCTTGGAATCTCCATTTCACTTACCTTTTTAGATATGGATTCTCTTCACCGCAATTTGCGCAAAACACTGCATCTTCTTCAAGTTCCAGCCCGCATTTTACACAAAACATTTTCTTCACATCATGTTCTTCTGCAAATTCAGCATCCTCTTCTTTTGGCTCTTCTTTTATAGGTGTTTGAGGTAGAACAGTTCCAAGGGTACGAGAGTTTCTGAAAATACTTCCTCGAAATCCTTGTTGTCTTCTCGCTTGAGTTTGTTCTATAATCTGTTGTTTCCTTTCAAAGTATTCCTCAGGAACTTTATCCAAAATAGTAAATGCTCTTCTCAGATACCAAAATCCAAGAACGAACATTACATCCTGCCCTATTTCAAGAAAAGACATTATATAATAGACAATCTCATATCCTGCCCTTATTGCTAACGTACCTTCAGCTGTCTCAACTAATAAAAAATCAAGTGGGAAGATAGATAATACAATTAGATAAATGATTATCATTAGGTAGCCGATTGGGAGAGATGTTTGCCCTTTGTAGATGTTTCTCTTTTTAGCTGCATAGATATCCAATTCTCGTTTTAATTGAATAAAACCAAATAGCATAAAAACTGCTGGAAGTATAGAAATCAGATTTATTACTAAATCGGGATTGGATAAAGTAAAAACTTCCATTACTAATAAGCCTCTGACAATTTGTATTGGAATTCCGATTGATCCTCCTACTATTAGGGCTAGACTAATTTGAAACAAAGGTTGTTTCCAATTATTTCTATCTTTATTTATCCCTTGCTCTATTATTACAGTTGTTCCCATTTCAACGATACCTGAGGTTTCCTCTTTATGGAAGAAGTATAAATTAACACCTAACCAAATAAGTGCAGCATACAACACAATATTCAATCCCAGTAATAGAAATATAACTGCTGTAAGTCTTTCTTCATTTTGTAGAAATACTGCAAACATGCTTGCCAAAATTGAAAGCACACAGATTAGAGCAGCTAGTGTGATTCTTTTTCTGGAAATATCCGATATCATCTAATTATCCCAATTTCATCTTATATATAAATCTGCGGAGTTACGTCAGATTAAGCGATAAGAGAGGTGCGAATAACTAAATTCGTGATATCCAGTAAAAAGGAAAGTATATAAATTCCTCCAGAAATGATTGTCTAATGAGGCTTTCCTCATCATTGTCATTACTAGCATGCATATTGGGTTTTCTAAGTTTATTATTACCTGTTGCTATTTCAGGAACTGACTACGTTCTAACCTGGATAGATTTACACGAATCACCTCCTTTGTGGTTTTATGTTGTAGCTACTTTTTGGGTTGCTGCTCAAGACATAGGTTTCTTAGATGGGCTTGCATTTATCAGAAAAACAGATTATAGGATTTTCAGAGCTTTGTTGATTGCAGTCGCAATTGCTATGTCTTATTCTCTTGAACTTTCAGTAAATGTCAATATTTCCGCTGATACATATTGGTATCAAAGTCTTCTCTTTCAAGTACCTTCTAATGCTTTTATTGAGGATCGAATAAGAATAGGATACCACGTTATAAGATTATGCAGACTGATTCTAATTTTTGGTTTTCTCGAAGCTCTTTTAGAAAGAAATCCAAGAAAAACTAGACTAAAAATACAAGATGATGTTCAAGAATCTGTAAAAAATGCTGAATAGATTAAGCCTTTAGGAAAACAGTTTTATTCATTCTTTACCTTCTAAGAAACAATAGAATTTGATTTGTTTGGTAATATGACATCAACTTTATTCGTTCCTTATGTCTCGTTAATGGTTCTAGATGAAACAGGAATGTCATTAAGGTGTCATGTACCTATTCCAGATGTCCCAACCGAAGAAATAATGGGAATAGGTAATTTTTACAGTACTGTAATTTCGGCATCCTCACCAAGTTTAGAAATTTACGGACCTTTACCAATTCCCCATTTTGGAAATTATCATCTATTGATTGTATCTTTTCGTAAATATGATTCTGATGTGAAAGATCCTCGAGCAATGTATAATAAAGAACTTGCAATGTGTCAACTGCTAATTTTCTATGACAAAAATTGCGACCAAATAGTGAAATACGGTCATTCACAAATTTATTTTACTATAGATCAATTTCTTAACCAATTTAAGGATGTAAAAGAAATAACTGATGAAAACATGGTTGAACTTAGCGAAGAATTAATTGAAAATGTATTGCTTGATGACCAAATAAAAGCAAAAAGTATTGAAGATATAGTGAGAGATATTGCATCTCGATTTAACACCATTCAGCAAGTTTCTCACTTACTAAATCGAAGAACAAAAATAGGTATAGTTACTTCAGATTCACTCTCCTACAATTTGATTATTCAAGCACTGTTCCACTTCCAAAATATTGATTTTATCTATCAATTAGATAGGAATGAGTATATTACTAGAATAGACACATACTTTATGAGGATTGTACTAACTTTGCTTTTTGATTTGGAAAAAATTGCTGGACAAGACTATTTCCGAGATATAGATTACTACATTTATTTAGCATCTTGTGAGGATGAGGAAAGCACAAAACGACATCTAGAGAATATCCACTCTTTGATGGAAAGTGATCCAAAAGCTACCATACATTTTGTCACTAAAGAAAGGGCAGAAGAGTTGAATTTAACAATCAAGAAAACACTTTACAATGAAGCAGAAAAGAGAAAAAATCTAAAACTAATGATTTCAATTGGAGATGTTTTCAGAACCTTAGATAATTCAATTTATCTAATTTTGAATGATATACTTGAGCTAAGAAACATACTACTAAGTAAGCCAGCAAAATCATAAGTATTCATTATTAGGTCTAATAGACTGCAAATGGTAGTATAGATTAAACCAAGGAAGAAAAGTCAGATTCTCGATGGACCAATAAGATTTTTATTTTAATAGCACATAATCATACTTGATTTATATGGTTGTTTTCGAAGTAAATGAAGTAACATTATACAAAATGGGAGTGGGATGGTTATCTTCCAAAGCTTCTTTCACAGACAAAGAAGTATTATTTCCTGTTCTTGTTAAAAACCAAGATGATTTCTTGAAAACATTCAAAGTTGAAGTTGAAGGAGAAGCTCTTCTATCCTCAATTGCTTTTGATACTGATATTACAAAGGATTTGGAGATACATTATGATGGTAACGCATTAACTTCTATATTTGAGCTTCTCTCTGGATCATCAGTAGAGATTGAAACTAAAGATGAGAAAAAATTGATAGGGCAACTAATAGGATATCAAGAACTTGAAACATCTAGTGATTCTGATATTCCGAATCTAGAAATTGTTATAGTGACAAAAGATAAGAAAATTCTTCATCTGAATTCAAGTGATTTGCAAAGTATTAGTCCAATTGAAGAATTTTATAAAAAATCTCTTTTGGATCAAATGGAAATCCTATCAAAAAGCAAGAAAGAAGATGTTAAGAACTTAAAGATCTCTTTTACAGAAGAAGGAGAAAAAGTTGTTACAGTATCCTACCTGAGCGATTTACCAGCATGGCAATCATCATACAGAATTTATTCTCTTGATAAGGAAAACGCAGTTTTTGAATTGTGGAGTATTGTTACAAACAATAGTCAACAAGATTGGATAGATGCTGAAATGAGCTTGATAACAGGATTACCAATTTCATTTAGATATGATATTAGTTCTCCTTGGATAATTCAACGACCTTATGTTGCAAGACCCAAACAGATGGGAATTAGTGTAATGACTCCTGAAGCTGAATATGAGGAATTAGCAGAACCACTACCTCCTATGCCAGTTGCGGCAGCAGCACCAGGAAGAGCTAAAAAAATGGCAGCTAGAGCTATGGCTGATCTAGATACTGGAGGTTATATGAAAGAAGAAGCTTATGAATATGGTATAGGAGCTGCTGAATCAGCAGAAGTTGTAACCTCTACTGAGAGCGTATCGTTTAGTCTCAAACAACCTGTCACAATTAAGAAAGGAGAATCAGCTTTACTGTTATTACATACAACGAATATTCCTAAGGAGACAATAAATATCTTCAACAAGCAACAACATGCATCGCATCCTTTCAAAGCTATAGAAGTTGAAAATATTACTGGGTATGGTTGGGAAGAAGGCCCAGTTACTATTTATGAGAAAGGAAACTATGCAGGAGAATCGATGTTGAAGCGAGTTACAAAAGGAGATAAACAAATCATACCCTATCTTGTGGAACAAGATATTATTATTAAACAAGAAGAATCTTCTTCAACAAAGAAAATAGGTATTTCTCTTTCTGGACAATTTTATGTTGAGACATATCTTAACAAGAAAGTATTCAAGCTTGAAATAGATAATAAAAGCGATCAAGAGAAGGTTGTTATTTGCGAAATTCCTAAACAGTATGGTTTCGAGTTGGATAAAAAGAAACTGAAGATTGAAACTAAGGAAACTCCAAATTATTTCAGAGCTAGATTAGAAATTGAACATAAATCACTCACTAAATTACAGATTCCAACCCAAAAGAAGACATCCGAGAGTGTTTCAATTGCATCAATATCTGATGAGTATCTTGAAGATTTAATAAAATTAGAAACTATAACTGAAAAACAAGCTTCAATTCTTAAGAAGATTAAGCAAATAAGAAAAGAGAAGAAACAAATAAATGAACAAATCAATCTTGAACAATCTAATCTTAATAGAATTGACCAAGAATACCAAAGAATAACTTCGTCGATAGAAGTGCTTACAACTCAAGGTGAAGAAGGAAAAACTAGAGCAAAATACGTTGAAAGAATGAATAATCTTTTTGAAACAATGGAAAACAAAAGACACCTAATTGAAGAGCTTCAAGAAAGAACTAAAACAATAGATGAAGAGATATACAAACAACTAGATAAACTCTAACTTCTCTTTTTACATATTTTTTATAAATATCCATACAAGGAACCTCCTAGCTATAGAGAAAAAACAATTGAACGTTTTTATGAAGTTATTAGTGATAAAAGGTGAAATATTAAGCATTTTCACTAAAACTTTTTATTATCCTTTTTAATTTTAATTTGATACATATGTTTGATTTAGAACAAGTTTCCGAAAATGTTTGGGCTCACACAAAGGGAGAAACAAGAGGAAATGTTGCATTTATCAAAATGAAACAAAGCGGAATCATGGTTGATACAGGAATGGATCCAATAACTGCCAAAATTGCAAGAGATGCCGCAGAAAACGAAATGGGAGTTCCAATCAAGTATTTAGTTATCACTCATCATCATGGTGATCATGTATTTGGAAATCAAGTACTGGAAGACTGCGAGATAATTTCTTCTAAAGACATGAAAGAAATAATGGAAGAACAAGTTTCTAAAAACTGGACTAAAGAAAAACTGGAGGAGAGAATGGAACAAGTTCCAGAATTCAGAGAAAAATGGGCGGATTTGCGATTTGTTCTACCCACTACCACATTTGAAGGAGAATACACAATTGAGGAAGATGGAGTAAAAGTTGAAATTGTACAAACAAATGGTCATACAAGAGGAAGTTGCTATTTGTACATACCAGATGATAATATAGTTATAACTGGAGACTTGCTTTTTGCTGAAACATATCCATATGGAGGAGATCCTACAACAGATCCATATTTGTGGATTGATGCTTATACTCAGATGATTTATCTAAATCCAGCCAAAGTGGTTCCAGGTCATGGTCCTATAACTTTTAAGGAAGAGCTCGAAATTCAGCAAAAGTACCTAGAGATGTTAGTGAAAAAAATCGAGGATCTTGTTGTCGATGGACTAACTAAAGAAGAAGTTCTTGAAAGAACAGACTTTCCAAAATTTCCATATGAAGTAGATGCTGATCGAGTAAAGACAATGTTAGAAAGATGCTTCGATGTAATTAAAGAAGCTGTTGAAAGCTATTAGAAGAAAATGTATATG
>JAGLTP010000380.1 GCA_023135215.1 Candidatus Heimdallarchaeota archaeon | reverse complement strand
TAATTATGCAAAGAAAAACCAGAGGAACATTATAACAATTACCAATGAAGAAGAGGATTTAGAAGCTATAGTTACTCAAGTATCTGGTATTTTCGCAAGAAGAACTATTGCCTATGTGAAGAAGGGGGATAAAGTAAAACAAGGAGAAATCATAGGAACCATTAGATTTGGTTCAATTACCAGTTTGAAAATTACTAGTAGTAAAAAATATAAATTGGTTCAAGAATGTTCAGCATCAGTTAGAGCTGGATTATCAATTCTAGCGAATTTAAAAAACAGTGATTAAATGTCTTGGGAAGACCTTCCTTATCTACAGAAAAAATGGATTAAGACGACTGCACTGATTTTAGCTAATCTGTTTACACTTAGCAGTATAACTTTCGCAATCATTGGAATTGTTTTCACGTTTATTAATCCTGAGAATTTCAATTATTGGTTTGCTAAGATATTAGCTGTCTGTGCAATTCTAGATTTTGCAGATGGAAAACTTGCTCGAATTAGTGGGAGTAAGAAGTTAGCAATAGACGTAGATACAATTGTAGATGCATTTGCATTTGGAGTCTTTCCAGCCATATATTTAGGATATATTGTAGCTGGTTGGGATACAAGATTAGCTCTTGCTATCTTAGCTGGGATTGTTACAGGATTAGCTTACAGCGGGGCTGTTTGGTACAGATTATATCGTTTTGTAAGAAGAGATCCTCTTTACACTCCTTATTTCAATGGATTACCAAGCCCTTTTGCTGGAATGGTTATTGCTTGTTTAGTAGTATTTCCAGACACCGATGTGTGGGTAGTGATGGTGTCGACTTTGATTATCTCAGGTTTCATGTTATCAAAAATCCCATTTCCCTCTTTCAAAAGTGTTCCCTCAAAGTTTGAATTGTATTGGATAATAACAACTACTCTTTTAGTTGTCTTATTTGCTGCATTTCCATTTGATTGGATGATTTATCCTACATATGGAATTTCAATCTATATGATAGTCTACTTAATAGCTGGACCAGGTTATGCGATTAAATTAGAAGATAAAATACAAGAAGAAAAAGAAGAGAAAGAAGAATAAAAAAATTATCTTTTTAATTTTGTAATAGCTATTTGTTCAAAACCTAAAGCATTTGACATTACTGCATCATTTGGCATAAGAACCTCATCAGCGGTTTTAACAATATTAGCATCGAAAAATGCTTGTTTCAGATAATCCCCGAAGATGTGAGTTCCTCCTCCACACACAATAACTTTCTCAATCCAAGCATCTGGTGGGAGATTGCTTAACAAACGATTACTTTCATCAACAATAACATCAGCTATTGATACTACAGCTTGAGCCATTGCAGCAGTTATGTCTAATACTTTTCCTCCAACAAGTATATTCTTTTTGCCTAGTTCTATTGCTGTCATAAGATCAAAGGGTCTAACTATTTTTCCAGACTTCTCTTGGATTGCTCGAGCTAAAGCGCCTGTTAAACTATCAACTGCTTCTTCCAATGATCCGGAAGCAGCTCTCATCATATTTCCTTTATACATACATAAAATATCAGTGGTACCATGCCCGATGTCAACTATAATCGAATCAACAGCAGTTTGTACTCCACTTTGTTTCAA
>JAGLTP010000038.1 GCA_023135215.1 Candidatus Heimdallarchaeota archaeon | reverse complement strand
CTTGGACATGTACCTAAACCTAGACATCATGCTGTGGGAATGAAAGAAACTTATGAACTTTCAGATGAACAAATGGAACAGAGATTTAGCTTAATTGGTGACGAAGGATGCAGCAATGAAATTCTTGGTTATACAAAAGGAATCCCAGGAGGAGGTTTCTTCTATACAAACAAGAATACTTTATCTTTTGGTTTAATACTCAATCTCAAATCACTTACAAAGAAGAAACTGAAAGCTCCAGAAGTTATGGAACATTTCAAAACTCATCCCTATGTTCAGAAACTTCTTCAAGATGCAGAGATGGTAGAGTATTCAGCACACACAATACCTGAAGGTGGTTTTAAGGATATGTCCAAGCTATTTGGAAACGGTGTTCTAGTTGTTGGTGATGCAGCAGGTTTAGTTTTGAATGCTGGTCTCTATATCGAAGGAATGAATTTTGCTCTGGAATCTGGAAGAATTGCAGGAGAAGCAACAAAACTTATACTAGAGAGTGGAGATTTTTCTTCTGAGAGTACAAAGATTTACCTTGAAAAAATCAAGAAAAGTTTTGTTTATCAGGATATGAAGACATTCAAAAAAGCAGCAAAGTTCCTTGAAAACGAAAGAATATTCACACACTATCCTGATTTGATTACGAGCTTAATGGATAAATTGCTACGCAATTCTGGCAAACCGAGAAAGAGAATTGTAACAACAGCAATCAAGCATATTTTGAAAGAAGGAAAACTTCTGAAGTTATTTAAGGACGCTATAGGAGGATTGAGGTCAATATGAGCGAAACAAAAAAACCTCTCACAATAGAGGAGAAACTAGCATTAACCAAATTCACAACAGATCAGAATTATGCACATATAACAATTAAGCCAGAGATATGTAAAGCTAACTGTAAGACATTCGATTGTGTTTATGGATGTCCTGCAGATTGTTATAAATTCGCAGAAGGAGAAGATATCGAAGGACCAGTTATTTTCGACTATGTTGCATGTTTGGAATGCTCTTCATGCAGAATTGTATGTCCTCATGGCAATGTCGAGTGGCAATATCCCAAAGGTGGATATGGCGTAGAGTACAAATTGAGCTAGATTTTGCCTTCTTTTTCTTTTCCTTTTATATTGAAAAACTAGCTAGTACTATAACATATTCTTGATGTGGTACTACGTGATTGTTCAATCTATTAGAGCAAAGACTCTTATTCGTACAAGTGAACAAAGTCCTGCACATGTTCACCTAAATCCATATCAAGGATGTTACCATGATTGTCGATATTGTGATGGAAAATCTGAAAGATACTATATGCATGAGGATTTTACTAAACGTGTAATTGCAAAAATAAATGCTCCTGAACTATTGGAAAGATATCTATCAAGGAAGGGGTTCTTTCCGTATAACAAAGAATCTACATCTACTATGGTTGATTATGTTCCTTCAATGAAAAATGGAGATAGTCTAAATCTTCCCCCTAAATTTCTGATTAACATGTTTGGAAACATCTGTGATGTTTACCAACCTGCGGAAACAAAGTTTCAAATTACGCGAAAGCTGCTGAATGTTGCATATGACTACGGTTTTCCAATTCGATTACTCACAAAGAGCAAACTAGTATTAAGAGACATTGATATACTCAAAGATATTCAAAAAGACAGTTTTGCTCGTGTTGCACTTACAATCACACTTGCTGATGAGAAAACTCAGAAGATATTCGAACCAAATGTAAGCACAACACAAGAACGGTTTGAAGCTCTAAAAATATTGAGAAAGGAAGGAATCTCAGCAGGTGTCTATATTACTCCGGTTATTCCTTTTATTGGAGATTCAGAAGACAACCTTAGCAGTTTATTTCAATCAGCCAAAGAAGCAGATGCAGAATTCATAATCACAGGAGGATTAACTCTCAGACCAGGTAGAAACAAAAATGAGTTTTTTGATACATTGAAGACTCACTACCCAGATATGCTAGCAAAGTACAAGAAATTATATGGCAATAATCACAGAGGAGG
>JAGLTP010000379.1 GCA_023135215.1 Candidatus Heimdallarchaeota archaeon | reverse complement strand
ATCTACCCTCTGGAAGACATTGCAGACGCTCAGATCCCTGAAGTTTACTTCAGTGAGGAACTATTAGGTTTCTACGAACAGATTAACTTCATGAAAGCAGCTGTTGTCTACGCTGATGCTCTTACGACAGTAAGTTCTAAGTATTCAGAAGAGATTCAAACCAAAGAATTTGGTTATGGATTAGAAGACTACATTAAAGAAAGAAAAGAAGATCTATTTGGAATTGTACATGGGATTGATCTGACGGTCTGGAATCCAAAAAGAGACAAGCTAATAGTTCATAATTTCGATTCAAAAAGTCTAAACAGAAAAGCAGAAAACAAAAGCTATCTTCAAGACAAACTTAATCTTAACATCTCAAAAGAACCTCTTTTAGGAATCATTTCTAGACTTGCAACCCAAAAGGGATTGGACTTAATTCTTGAAAAATTTGATGACATGATGGATCTCAAAGTACAAATAATTCTTTTAGGGACAGGAGATTCAAAATTGGAAAAGAAATTCAAAGAAAAAGAAGAGAAATATCCAGAAGATTGTTCCATCAATATAATGTTTGATAATGTTCTTGCCCATCAAATTGAAGCTGCATCAGATATTTTCCTAATGCCTAGTGCATATGAGCCTTGCGGACTAAATCAGATGTATTCAATGCATTATGGAGCTGTTCCTGTTGTTAGAAATACCGGAGGATTGTCAGATACTGTTGAAGACTATAATAACGAGACAGAAGAAGGTACAGGATTTGTCTTTGAAACAATGGATGCAGACGAATTTTTTGAAGCTGTTGAAAGAGCTGCAAAGTTATACAAAGAAGAACCAGAAAAATGGATAAAATTACAAAAGAGAATAATGAATAAGGACTTCTCATGGAAGATTGCTGCAAAACGTTGGGAAGAAGTATATCAATATGCTCTAGATAAAAAATAGCTTACATCATTCTTTACTCATCATTGTTTTTTTCTTTCTAAAATACCTTAAGTATAAACCAAGTGAGATTAAAAAAAGGGAAAGGAAAATAGATGTAATCTCTGAATATATTGTTCTTGATGTAGTAAGAAATGGTACTACTGGAGAGGATAAAGGATAAGGATCAATATTCCCAGCAGAACCATCAATAGAATACTCGTTTCTTTTTCTAGAATTTGACCAATAATTCCCCTCGTTCATTGAAATATCATACCATAGATTTTCTTCTCCATTATCACTTGCTTGAGATGAAGAATCTTGTTTATTATCCACAAAGGAATTATGATGGATTTCATTGTATTTTGAGGTTTTAGTTATATAGACACCATAGTCAAGATTTGATTGAATTAAATTGTATGAAATGTCAGTGTTTTTAGCGTATGATAATTCAATTCCATAATCTAAATTTCCGAAGATGATATTATTCGTAACTTCAGAATAGCTTGAGTAGTATAAGCTTATTCCAATAGCATTGTTCATAGAAATAGAGTTTTGTCTAATTGTTGAAGAATTATCCTCGTTTAAATAGATACCAAACTTGTTTGCAAGACATGTATTATTACTTATAACAGAAGATTCTGCTATAGATAAACGAATTCCCTCCTCTTGATTATTAGAACAGTTATTGTTTTCAAGTACATTATATTCTGTGAAAGTTAGAGTGATTCCATCAAGATTATTATTACAGGTATTATTTCTTACTAAACATTCATCTGAGAAGTAGAGATAGATTCCGTGATTATCGTTATAGTAACATGTATTATTAATCACAGGCGTGAAATCACTCGAATATAAACGGATTCCATTATGATTATTATTACAGGTATTATTAGATACAAAGGAATATGCAGAGAGAGAAAAATTAATCCCACTATAATTATTGTTTGAGCAGTTATTATTGGATACAGTTGAATTTCCAGAATAGGATATCATAATACCATCCTCAATGTTTTCTGTGCAGTAATTATTGCTAACAGTGCTTAAGGGGGAATTCTGTAATCTAATTCCGTACCAAATACTGTTTCTGCAAATATTTCCAGTAATAACAGTTGAGGGAGAGGATTTTACCCTTATTCCTGAGTAATCATGATTTGCACAGATATTGTTGGTTATAACCGCTGTATCTTCTGCAATGCTATCTATGTAAATTCCGTCAACTGCTGCTTCAACATAGCAGTTTTTTACAATAAAATATTTTGAAGTGTTAGTAATATAAATCCCATTTTGAGCAGTTGTGACGATTTCAAGAGAATCTATCTCATATGGCACATTTTGAGTTCCTTCTCCGGAAAAACCAAAATCTGTGAAATTATCGTCAGAATTAATTATAATTGGAACATGTGGAGTCAATTCGGTAATTTCATCCTGGAATTGCTCATTTAGATTTATCATAGAAGAGGTTGGAGTAATAAATAAGAAGAAAGAAACAAAGAGCAGGATCAAAAAGACTGATGTATAAATAATACGATTTCTCATTCTTTCTCCTTCTAGATACTAGTAAGTTGTTTTATCAGTATTCTGTGTTAAATGTTGTGCTGAAATGTTTGTTCAGATATAAATGTAAAATTAGGGAATAATAAACCAATCTTGTACATTCATTCCCCAACCAATGGAATCTTCTTCTTCTAGTTTTTCCAGAAACTGAAATTCTTGTTCTGTCAGAGGATTCTCACATGCTTTATTAAACATCTTCTCTAGTTTCTTGAAGTTTTCATAATGTTGAGTTACTCTATGTTCAGCATAATCTCTCGCACTCCAAGTTGAGATAAGAAATTCCCAATCTGATGATGACAGAAGGAATAATTCTCTACCCATCTGATTGATTATTCTGGTAACAATTTCAAAATTACTGTGATGTTTATCTCTGTATTTTTTTACTGATTCCAGATATATATTTTCACATTCATAGATGTGTTTCCAACACCATTGATTGTCTTGATTTAACCAGATCCAGTGGAAATTTCCTTCTCCCCAAGAACCTTCTGGAAGAGAGATAATCTTCTCTTTCTTTGGGGGATATTTTTCTAAGTACTTAGTATTGGTTATTGTTGATATTTCTTCATCTTCATTGATTAGATTTATCACTCTTTCCAGAAATCCAATTCCTTCAAAAAACCAATGCCCAAATAATTCAAAATCGTATGGGCTAACCACTATACCTGGAGTTTTTTCTTTGTTGTAGTAATCCAACAAACTTTCTTTTGTTATCTTGACGAAATGTTCAGAGTTTTCATCTAATCTCCCCACAACCTTATCTGGTTCATAGATTTCCTTTTCTCCTAAGTCTTTGTCAGGTCCAGTTATTCTCCAATATCTATTTCCTGATGGCCAATGTTTCTTATGAAACTCTAAATACCACTGATCACCTGGAAATCCTATATCTCCTGACCAAACTAGAACACCAGTCTTATCATCTCTTGTAAAGAAAATCATATCATCTTTTGTGTAATAAGGTCTGTATATAGACTCATTCGTTCCTTGTATTTCTTGTTTTTCTTTCTCAAATTGCTTCCAAAGAAGTTGCAGGGCATCGAATCGTTTTAGATATGCACCAATTCCTTCTCCTCCTCTTAGCAGAGGTGTATCTATGAAGAAATATTTGATATTATTTAGAGATAGGAAATGTTCAACACCTTTTCTTTCTAGCTCTTCACCAGTAATCGGATTCTTCCATCTATACCCAGGTCGATAAGCTAATTCAGGTAACCAAATCCCATCAGAATTCTCTCTACCAAAGTGTTTATGAAAAATTTCTTGTCCACCTTTGATTTGAGCATATACAGTTTCCTCTTTCCCTAATAAAGGGAGATAACCATGAGTTGCTCCGCTGGATATGATTTCTATTGCGCTTTTCTCTAGTAAATATTTATATCCTCCAAGTAAATCTTTGTAGAATCTTTCCGTAAACTGCTGTTTAACCGAAGAATAGTAATCTGCCCATCTTTCAGCTAATTTTGCAGTTTCATTATCACCAATATAATTGAAATGGTCTTTATCTTGGTAACTAGCATCAATTCTATCTTGCAGATATCCTGCAAATCCTTCTTTGAATCTTGGATGAGCTAATTGTTCTGCAAGAACAGGTGTTATTCCCACAGTAAGCATGTCTGTGAAACCTTTCTGTTCATAGAGATTTGCTAGCATTGAGAGTGTTGGACAGTAAGTTTCTGCACCAGCTTCCCATAACCAGTTCTCCCCATGAGGCCAAGTTCCCTGTTCTAATACCCAAGGTAAATGTCCATGTAAAACAAAATTGAGATAGCCTTTTATCATTATATCATGCTTTACTATCTTATTTTTTAACTTTGTTGTAAGCAATTAAAGAATAGGAACTTATAACATGCTTTTTGTATATTTTTTTGGTGTTTAAATAAGGCAAGTGTAGATTATACGTTGAAGGATTGTAGCTATGCACCTTTTCCATGGTGATCCTCGAGGTTACATCCAACAAACATCCAAAAGAGAACCGTAAGCACCTTTGTAAGAAGATGTGGGCGGTGTAGGAGGGGATGTGGCATCCCTATGATGTGCCTAGGCACTTCTAAAGAGTTTGTACAAAATTCATGTCATAC
>JAGLTP010000378.1 GCA_023135215.1 Candidatus Heimdallarchaeota archaeon | reverse complement strand
AGCTTTAGATATTGTAGTTTTTCCTGAACCAGAGAGCCCTGTAAAAAGCATTGAAACACCCTTTTGCTCAAGTTTGTACGCTCTTTTATTATTAACAGAATCAATCAGAATCATAGCTACCTCAGGTCTTGTAAATTCTCGAGGGAGCATTTCACCTTTGTTGAGCATCTCTCTGACTTTAGTACCTGATAAGAATACATGAGCTTCTTTACCATGGGGGCAGGTTCTTTTAGTGACCATTTGTTCACAAATTCTGCAATAAAAGGCATGCTCGAACTTCAGAGGATTAATCATTAATTCATCTTTAGTAAAATTTTCGAAAATCTCTTGAGCTTCATAGGTTCCGTAGTAGTCTCCGACACCTGCATGATCACGTCCCACAATAAAATGTGAACATCCATAGTTCTGTCTAGAAATTGCGTGTAAAATAGCTTCTCTAGGCCCTGCATATCTCATATTAGCGGGATATACTCCTAAGAAATATCTATCTCTAGGATAATAACTGTTGAGAATAATATTATAAGATTCCATTCTGACAGAAGCTGATATGTCATCCTTCTTTGTAGCTCCAACTAGTGGATTGATGAACAACCCATCGACATATTCCATAGCGATTTTTTGAAGATGTTCATGAGCCCTGTGTATTGGATTTCTTGTCTGGAATGCAACAACTGTTTTCCATCCTTTTTCTTCAAAGATTGCTCTGGAGTGTTTAGGAGTAAATCTGTATTCATTAAATTCTTTATGATGAATTTCTTCAATTAATTGAATTTCTCCTCCTAAATAAACATCCTCTGTTTTATACAATGCGTCTACTCCTGGGTGTGTCATATCTTCAGTTTTGTAAACTTTAATTGCTTCTTCTTTTTTATCAGGTTTATAAATGCTGGATAATTTCATCAAACCAACATGAACATCTTCCCACATTAGAGAAACTTCATCTCCAACTTTTAATTTTGAAGCAATATCTTCACTAACTGCTAAAGTGATAGGAACTGGCCAAACTGTTCCATCAGCTAATCTCATTTCGTTCAATACACTTTTGTAATCTTCTTCTCCTATGAAGCCTGTTAATGGAGAATAAATACCAGTTGCAATACATTCTAGATCTGCTAGACCTCTCTCATCAAGATTTATTTTTGTTAGAGTTTTAGCTTTCTCAACAAGATCAAATCTGATTTTTTCATCTTTAACTATTAAATCAATTATTTTTCCACCGTGGGGTGGGATAAGCTTACTTCCTTTGTTCATTTTAATTCATCTCTTTTTGAATCATACTATATATCTGCTCAGATGCAATTTTCGACGTTCCAACTATGGAATTTACAAGAGTGTCTTTCTGATTGAATTTAAAACCTTGTCCATATTTGTCACTGACCTTCCCTCCAGCTTCTTCAACAATCAGACACCCAGCAGCAATGTCCCATTCATTTTTTGGACCTAAGCTGAACGTTCCATCAGCTTTTCCTGCTGCAACGAGTGCTAATTTGTATGCAATCGAACCTGTTGGAACAACTTTCGAAATATTCTCAAATGGTTCGAATTCTCCTCTTTTTATTTCAGATCTACTTGCAACAATTGTTGGTTTTTCATCAAGAGTGTCTTTAACTTGAATAGGCTTCTCATTTAAGAAAGCTCCTTTACCTTTAATTGCAGTGTACATCTCATCTCGAAGAGGATTGAGAATCAACCCCATAATCGGA
>JAGLTP010000377.1 GCA_023135215.1 Candidatus Heimdallarchaeota archaeon | reverse complement strand
AGTACTACAAACATCATCGTTCTCTTCTTGTTTATGATTAGAAAGAATCTCAGCAGATTGGTTAGAAAATCTTCCCTCAATTGACGAAATATTAACTCTGTTTCTTACACCTTGTTCTGTTTGATTCTTACTTGTTTGTCGTTTCTTATCTGATTGTTTTTGCTTACTTAGTTTTCCATAGAGTGTAGTTCTCATATCAATAAAACTGTTATATAGAAGAGGATAGACAAAGGAAGGATACTTCTTTTTAAGAATTTGAAGGTATAGTGTATTATTCAGTGGATTGAGAGAAAAATCTGCGGTTGTCATCTCAATAGCCTGAGCTTGACCATCTATCCAAACGAAACAGTTTCTAATAGGAAGTTGTTTAAGATATTGGCTCTGTTCTTCTTGAAGACTCAAGGCATCGGCTATCTTTTCTACTCCTTGACATGATCGAAAAACGATTTTGGTAGATGAATTACCGTGAACAATATTGCTTACACTTGTCCATAACTGTGAAATAGTAATGTGTCCAATCCCCAAGCTTCTTCCAAGGAGAAAATTATTTTCAGCAGTTATCAATGTTGCAGAACTTGGTGTTTTATAGAATTGAGGAATAATATTTACTGCTTCCTCTAGAACTACAACATATTGCAAACCTTGTCCCGCAGTTTCTCTTGAATAAACATAACGATAGAACATCTTCAAAATAAGATTACACACAAGATAGATGTCTGATGGTCTTGCAGCTCGTTTTTGAAATTGGCTTAAATCAAGAATAATGCTTCTTCCCTTCTCTAATAATTCGAAATTAAGATTATTCTTTTTTACTCCTAGAATTTCAAAATTGATAGGATTGAAGATAAAATTCAATCTGTTCAACACAGCATCTAGAGTGTGTTGGATTGACGCTATATGATGTGTTTGTTTTGCAAGATTAATTAGGTTTTCAACATAGGTTTCCAAAGATCGCTCATCAGCTGTATGCGTTAAAAAGAGGGCTGTTTCAAAGAGATTTTTCATAGAAGGGCTGAATTCCTGATTAGAAGTGACCATCATTTCGTCAATGATTAAGAGCGTACTCCTTACATCATCCTCATCTTTAGTGTCGAACAGATTGATACACAAGGGATGAGGTTCTCCTATAGTATAAATTTCCACATTAGAGTCATCTACAAATGTAGCAGCATATTCACCCTTGATATCGAAAATTAGACAAGGTAACTCAAAACTAATGAGTTGATCAATCATGTTACTAACTAAACGTGTTTTTCCTCTTCCAATCATCCCATAGATCTCAACATTATAGAGCAATTCCCCAACATCAATAAAGACTTCATCAGAGAGCATTCCAGCATATTCATACCCCAGAAGAATAGACTGTTGATTCTGATCTGGTTTTTTCTTTCTAGGTTGCAAAACAAAAATAGCACCTCGATATTCCAAGGGGAGATGGAGATAATTAGCAAGTTTATCCAAATCTACTATTTGTGGTTTTCTCGTTAGAGATATTTTTTTCTTTTTGACAAAACCTGTAGCATTGCGAAAATATTCTAAAGTTTGGTCATCGTTGGAACGGGTAGATAGTTGCAGGGTAAAAAATGTAGATTTCTTTTCTCTTCTTTTTACATCTAAGGACAAAGCAATATTCGATAAATTTTCATTTGAGATTGTTTTGTATAATAATTCTGGTACATCGATATCGACTTCTTCTATAGCTGAAATATCTAAGTGATTTTTGATTTTCATTTCCTTAAAATTCTGAAATACCAACTGTGTCTGTTCTACAGTCAAAATCTTGCTAGAACTAGTGTAATAAGTGTTAAGTAAGTTTGATAAGAACAATAAATTCTTCTGTATTTTCTTTTCAAGCTTTTTTATGAAAAAACCTTTCAGTGAAAGAATGAAAAATATACTAATATGGATTCATGTTTCGATACTACCATTTGAACATGATCAATATTGAGAGCTAACGTTTGACTGAAACTCTCATGAGTTTTAGACGCATAGTGGTACTTAGTAGCATTTTCGCTACTTACTTGAGAAACCAGTGCTATACTGCTGATTCTATAAAAAAATGGAAAGAACATCTTACGCTGACAAAATACCTCTTGATTCTTAGCTAGAACATAGGGAGATTTAAACCAAAGAATGGTAATGATAAAAATACTGAGAAGTGCGGTCAACGCTCTACCCAAAATTCCTCCAGATAATGAAGAGCTGAATATTTCCTTTATATTGGTTAAAAAGGATGAACTTGTCAGATTGAGAGAAGGAAAGATTTTGGAAATTACTTCTGGAAAAAGGAAGAAAAAAGCGATTAAGCCTGTGATTAAGGTAACAGTATAAGATAAAATCGATTTTATCCAGTATTTTGTTATGTGTTCATCTAATCTAGATTCTTGGGAGTATGAGGAGTTCCTTTTCTTACCATATCGATATTTGGAATCCTTCATGTTCACCACTTGAATTGCTAGTACTTCATAAGCTTACAAATTCAACCAGACAAGCATATAAAAACACCTCAAGA
>JAGLTP010000376.1 GCA_023135215.1 Candidatus Heimdallarchaeota archaeon | reverse complement strand
GGATTGGTTCGAATCAGAATTAACAACTGGATCTAATAACACTTTCCATCTATCTTTAGTGTCTTATGGTTATTTTTACACAGCAGAATTTAGTGTAAATGAAACAATCTCTGAATCATCTTTTGTTTCTATAAGTCTTGAAGAGTATTATTTTACTGAATATCATGTACTTTCTTATGAGAATGCTACTTACTATATTTTTGATGAATTCAGTGATGTTTTCTATATTGAGGATACATCTAGATTTGGTTATGATTATAGTATAACTGGTAGAATTACAATCATAACCGAGTTCGAAAATACTTTATCTACAGATATAATCGAATTCAAGAGGGGAGTAGAAAGCTATTCATTTTATTCAGCATCAGCATATGTTTTTGAAAATGGATCTTATGTAGTAAGCTATACCTCATCAATAAGCACTAAGGAAGTTCCTGATTATCATTTTCTAGGTAAGTCAATAATTGCAATGAATATCTATTCTGATCTCTCTCTTTTATACCCAGAACAACCAATACTTTTTGGTCTTAAGAATTATTCTGCATTTGCATACTTCTGGTTAAAATATTGGTACGCTTTTGCAGTCCCAATTATAGTTCTTGGACTTGCTTACGCGATATTTCACAAGAGAATAAACAGAGGTATTAGGAAGCTAAAAGCATTTTTACTTCGACCTATTATTGCTGATGCTTCAAAGACAAAGCTTGTATTTACCAATATCTGGTTGTTCTTTCTAAATGCTTCAAGTTTGATACTTGTTCTTTGGAGAACAAATAAGAAGCGATTAGCTATTAATTTGCTTGGGTTCACTATCCTTGCAACAATAATTATCGCAAGTTCAAGTCTTTATGATTCTAAAAGAAATTCTCTAGTTTATGATTATATTTCTAATTATGATATATATGATAATGGCATTACACCAGTATACTTCAGTATACCTTCTACAGGCGTAACCATAGGAGATTTAACCAAGAATATTACTGAAACTGCGATTGAAGAAATAGTAAATTCAATAGAGAGAAACACCGTTTTATTTTCCAGAATAATCACAGGATATCAATATTCGTTGCAATCATCTATTGGATTTCAGATAGATTTGGATCTTTTCGCGGAAAATTACGGCTATACAAATAGCTATAACTCTCTTCTTGATTCTTTGCTTGACGAAGGCAGTCTTCCTGACAAAAGTGGAGAAATCCTAATCACATCATATATTGAAACTATGCTTGGTTTGCATGTAGGTGATATAATAGATTTACCCTTTTCTGAGAAAAACATTACTATAGCAGGTATAATCAACGTACCTAGTTATTCAGTTTTAAGTTCATTATGTAAAGAGCTTAATCTACCTAAAGATCCTGTTGCTTTCCTAACTAATCATTACAGTGCACTAGTTCCAGTGGATCACTTCTTTGAGATTTACGAAAATGTTAGTTCTGTAGCCCTTAGTATAATGGGTAACATACAGTTTTCATATGATTTCTCTGACATTTCCCCAAGTGAAATTTCTGTTTTAAATGAAGAATTGGAAACTCTTGAAAGCAGAAGCCCTTATAGCTTTTCTCTCCTCCCTCAAAGTTTTTGGGATTTTAGGAATGAATTTGCTTATGCTTTTTATGGAATAGAAACTACCCTAGCAACAGCTCAAATTCTTGTTCTCTTTATTCTAGTACCGATAATATATCTGGCATGGTTCTTAATCTTCGAAGTGAATGAATTGTTTGGATTAAGTTTTGAACAAGAAATAAGGATTCTACGATCGAAAGGAGTATCAACAGGGAATATCTCTTTCATATATCTCTCTATGAAAACTATGGAAGCAATAATATCTGCTTTGATAGGATTTCTGTTAACTCTAGCTATTTTACCTCCACTGATAAGAGTAGATAAGTTTCTTGAATTTAAACAAACACCAGCGAGAATAAGTTTTACTAGTGTTCCTATTTCTATAAGCATAACTTTGGTTCTTTTATTGGCAATTTCATTTCCACGAATAGTTCGAATGTCAAAAGCAAAGAAGAAAATTCAGAAAACTCCAAGAAGACTAGTTAGATTACTTAAAAACCTTCGATTGAATTACATTTTTATTATAATTTTAGGTGGAATTATTGCTGGAATAGGTTTCTGGCTTTTTAGTTTATTTGCTTTTGGTTTCGCAATTCCTGGAATAGCTAGTTTTGCTCTGATTTTTGTTTATCTTATGGGTATCGGAGTAATGATAGCTTTACTCGGTGTTGGATTATTGATGAAAGATATTCACAAAATTCTGATGATTGTATTGAGCAAAATATCATGGAAAGCTAAGAAAACCAAATTTTCTCTATCTCTAGTTGATGTACGCTCAGACATTAATTT
>JAGLTP010000375.1 GCA_023135215.1 Candidatus Heimdallarchaeota archaeon | reverse complement strand
AGTGATGCATGATGAACATACGATATGATCCCGACGAGGGAGATGAAGGAATACTCCCACCTTTCTGGTCGCCAGGTTAATTTTATCTCTTTTAACAGCTAAATTTAAAAGAGGTTTTTTTTCTCTCCTTTATAAACCAATTTACTGATAAAATGAATGGATAATAGTGAAAACCAATATAATTCAGGAACTAAATCTAATAACTATACCAGGTGATTTTCGTCTCTATATAAACAAACTCCGTGTTGTTTGTTCTAATGAAAAATCAATTAATATGGAAAAATTAATAGATAGAGCTATTAAGAAAAATGAAATTTTTGGAGACAACAAAACTCTAGTTGATTTATATGATTTGAAAATCAGACAGATATATCATTTTAAAGATAGAATGCACGAAACATCTGATACACTTTCGAAAATGCGTAGTTTGTCTAAGATAATAAATTACAATACAGGATTAGTACTAGCTGAACAGCTTTCTTGGCACGTTGAAAAGTTAATAGGCAATAAAATCAAAAGTTCTGAAAGTATAATTAATGCAATTAAAATAATTGAAGAATCGTCAGACGTTGATGAATATACAAAAAATTTTTGCAGATATTCGTATGCAGTAGAAAACTGGTTAGGAAACAGGAATCATAGAAGTGCAAGCATACTAGAAGAATGTATTGATTTCTTTTATTCTGAAGGGTACTTCCATGGATTAGTTGGATCTTTGGGTATTTTGACTATTATCTATCAACAAACACAAAATAGAAAGCAATCAATGAAGTTAACAAGAAAGATTCTAAGTAGCAGTAATCTTTTTATTAAAACACCAAAGGAACTTCAATCTACTATTTATTTCTTTTTTGGTTTCAGTAACGAGTTATCTTTAAATCTTAATGAAGCGGAAAAATACCTTATAGAATCATTAACCATCATGAAACCCATCTACAAAAAAAGTATCTACTCAAGTTACTATATAACAACTCTCTCATATTTAACCACAATTTATGCTCTTCAAGGTAGACTGGAATTAGCACTCATACAAATGAAAGAGATTGACGAGTTACTAGAAGAGGGAATTGCTACAAAAAACCTTGATTCTTTTAATAAGGAACAAATTATTCATACTCTCAATCTAACTAAGTTTTATATTAATTCTAGACTGGTAGATTTTACGATTAAAACTGAGCAAGAATTAAAACAATCTATCATTAATAATCTTGATAGATATCATAGCAACGCAATAATATTTAGTGAATTTCTTCTGAATGCAAATCTAACTAAAGAGCAGTTGATAAAAATAAGAAACCTAGATAATCCAAGTACAAGAAGAGTTGAACATATCATTAATTTCCTCATTGAAAAAACAATTCATATTGAAGAACAACAAGTACTTAGATATACAAGAATTTTACAAAGAAGACCAGTAGAAGAAAGAATGACATATATCGAGAAAGCTTTTGCAGATTTATTAGCTGCACAAGAATATTATAAAATTAGTCGTTTTTCAGAAATCTACCCCCTATTAAAGAAGTACAAGGAACAACTTGACCGAATCGAGGTTTTAGAGATGAGAATCTTTATGGAAGCTTTTATTCAAGCTGGTGAATTCAATAATGGTGACCCACTTGCTCCAGCTTTGCATTTTATGGCTATTAAACGCTGCAGAGAACACAATTTTACCAGATTAGAGGAAACATTACTTGATCATCAACAAACTCTTCGTAGAATCGCTCTAAATCGATTAACTTGAAAAATCACTCAATTTTCTTATTTTTATTGAGACTTTGGAAAGATATTAATTTGTTATTTTCTATATGAAGTTGACTAACTTATGAGCGATGAAAACACTAAACCTTGCCCTCATTGTGGTTCTATAATGATCAAGAGAAAAGATTATCTCCCTGATGATTTTGATCTCACAGAAATCAAAGAACATTGGCTTTGTAGCGCTTGCATGTCTTATGAGCTTATTGGCGGTTAATTTTCCTTCTTTTCTGTTTTTATTTCTCCTGCTGGTAGAAGTTCACTTAACATCATTTTGATTTGCTCATTATTATCATTAACAGCCATTACTTCAATATCATGCTTATACATTGAAGAGAACTCATGGAGTTTTTGTCTGCATGATCCACATGGTAAAACTGGTGGAGAGCTATAGGAGTACACAACTACAGCTAGTATATCTTTCTCCCCATCATTTACTGCTGTTCCTATTGCGTTCATCTCTGCATGTAAAGCTAAATAATCTGAAAACTCAACATTGCATCCAGTGTATATCTTTCCACTCTTCATTAATAGTGCTGCACCAACTTGGAAGTTACTATATGGTGCATAAGCTTTTTCACTGCTTTCTTTTGCTCGTTCTATAAGCTCTTGCAGAACTTCATCTTTGCTCATCAGAATCATTTGACTAGAGTCTTGTTTTCCTAAAAGCTTTTCCTAAAACATTCACTAGAAAATTGCGGTAAAAGAATCACAAAACAATACCTTTTTATCTAAGATTTTAGCCGTCCATAATGCGAATGTTAAATTGAATATTTGCAACTCTGTTGTACTTTACCCTAACCGGTAAGGAAACGTAGCTGAACAATAATGCTACATTATTAAGTTCAAAAACGGAACAATTATAAATCAAAGAGGTAAATCCTCTTCTTGCGCAGTAATGTGCGAGTTTTATCTCCTCCAGGATTCCTAATCCACTGAATCGCATTCAGTTAGCTGACAAGAACTCTCCAAGAAGGCGAAAACTGATTTCTAGAGTAACCTACACTATGCATACGCCATGTAGTGGATGACTTGGCTAGGGAGCCGATGAAGGGCGCGGTAAGCGGCGAAACGCTATGGGGAGACGCAGACAGTCTACGATCCATAGATTCCCGAATCGGATTTCCGGTTATGGCTTAATAAGCTGTAACAGCCAGAAATGGCGGGGAACGCAGGGAACCAAAACATTCAAGTACCTGCAGGAAAAGAAAGCAATTGCGATTCCGGTAGTAACGGCGAGTAAAACCGGAAGAGATCAAACCGAATTCCCTTTTCGAAAGATTAGGGCAGATGTGGTGTTTTTGACTACAATATGGACCGTCAGTGTGAAGTCGAAAATCCCTGGAAAGGGATGCCGTAGAGGGTAATAGCCCCGTAGACGTAAGCACCCGGCCTAGTAGTATCAAGACTAGTGTGGCTTGGATGTGTCGCACAAAGTCGGGAGAACTAACTCCCAAATCTAAATACTCCCCTAGACCGATAGTGCACTAGTAACGTGAGTGAAAGTTGAAAAGTATTCGAAGTCCGAGAGTGAAAAGTGCCTGAAACTACATGGTAACAGACGTGGATGGCTTGAAAGGGTAGAGTCTCGACGAAGGAACCCATCGCAAGGTGGTAGTACGAGTCGAGAGGACCAGAGTCATCCGATCCGTCTTGAAACACGGGCCGAGGAGTTCAGGTTTGTGGCAAGCTTAAGCGAAAGCGGTAGCGTAGCGAAAGCAACCGGCGCGCAGCTTCGGCAAGGCGCGACGTCCGATAAGGGCGTGAAGTCACAGGTCTGAGACCCGAAAGCAGTTGATCTATCCCTGGCCAAGATGAAGCGCTTCGAAAGGAGCGTGGAGGTCTGAAGGGGTATTGATATGCAATTCATTCCCATGAGTTGGGGATAGTGGCAAAAGACCAATCTAAACTGCTGATAGCTGGTTCCCTCCGAAGTATCACCACAGGATAGCGCTGCTGGAGGTTGCATGTGAGGTAGAGCTACGGACGGAAGGTCCTGGGGAGTGAAATCCTCACCCTTCCTTCCAACTCCGAACTTGCATGCGCCGTAGAAGGCGGCAGACGGGCGTGTATCCGCAAGGGATATGGCCGAAAGGGGAACAACCCTACAATGGGTTAAGGGCCCTAAATCCCGGTTAAATGTTAAACAGAATGGCGTCCAACGACTAAGACAATAAGGCGGTAAGCTTAGAGGCAGCTATCCGTTAAAAAAAGCGTAACAGCTTACTCATCGAGTTGTTGGGCCCAGAAAATGGACGGGGCTAAACCGGGTCCCGATACCCATTTGGACTCTAAAAGAGTCTCAGGTAGGAGGGCGATCGGGTTGGGCAGAAGCTGGGGAGTGATTCCCAGTGGACCGACCTGATTTGCAGATCTCGGTGGTAGTAGGAGCATAGTGAGGTGAGAATCCTCATCGCCGAAAGCCCAAGGGTTCCTTGGCACTGTTCGTCAGCCAAGGGTTAGTCGGTCCTAAGGTCGGCCTTAACACGAGCCGATCGAAAGGGAAACAGGTTCATATTCCTGTACCACGCATATAGGTGTGGCAACACAAGCTTTGAGCTAACGCTGGTGGGTAGGTGGCCTAGGAGAATATCCTAGTTAAATGTAGAATTCTGGGGAGAACCGTTAAGGTGAGAACCAGACGAATGTATGAAGAGGCTGGCCATAGGTTGCTGGCTGCCATCAATCCCAACAGCCCGTGAAAAGGCAAAAAGAACGATTATGCGTGTCCGTACCCAGAACCGACACAGGTGTGGCTAGCTTAGAAGGCTAAGGCGTGTTAGGGGAGCTCGGGTGAAGGAAATCGGCAAATTAGTCCCGTACCTTGGGTATAAGGGATGCCTGGAGAGGTGCAAGCCTCACCAGGTCGCAGTGACTAGGGGCACCCGACTGTTTAATAAAAACATAGCAAACTGCAAGGGCGAAAGCCTGAGTACAGTTTGTGAATCCTGGCCGGTGCCGGTGCTTGAAACCTGGGTTCAACCAGGCTAAGACCCGGTAAACGCCGGAGCTAACTATGAGCTTCTTAAGGTAGGCAAATGCCTTGTCTGCTAATTACAGACGTCCATGAAGGGACCAACGAGGTGCCCACTGTCTCCACCCGAAGCCTACTGAACCCACAGTCCAGCGAACAGTCTGGAGCGCACCATCGGGAAGAGAAGACCCTGTGGAGCTTTACTGCTGTCAGGGGCTGTTGTATTGGTGTGCATGCATAGAATAGTCAGGAGATGCTGATCCTACATTCTCCGGGATGTAGGGGAGTCGAACTTGAAATACTGACCTTGTGCATTGGTACGACTTACCTCTTGCGAGGGGGACACCCCCTGCCTGGCAGTTTCACTGGGGCGGTAGCCTCTTGAAAAGATATCAAGAGGGCCCAATGCCGAGCTCAACCGGGACAGAAATCCGGTGTAGAGTGCAAGGGCAAAAGCTCGGTTGACTGTGAACTTAACAATATGGTTCGCAGATGTTAACGCAGGGCCTAGCGATCCTCCGTATTGTCCTTAGTAGACGACGGAGGTGGCAGAAAAGTTACCCCAGGGGTAACTGCGCTTCGAAATAATCACGTAGAAGTGCTCTCAACTGGGTAACGCTTATATCTATTTCCATCTTTTCAAAGGCGGAGTTAAATAGCTCCTGTCTTCAAATTTCCGTTAGTGAGGAATTCAAGTTTTCGCCATATTGGCCAAATAAACTTGAGCAGAAAGGATCCTATATCTGTCTGAAATCCAACCATTATATACTAATGGAAATCCCTAATGAACATGATGGAGAGCCAATAAGCGTGAGAAAACCGATAGATCGAAGGATTGGTAACTTGCCTGAATAACAGGTTTTACAACTGATCCGGCAGATCGATGTGCCTTCTGGCACAAGCGCAGCCCCGAACGGAGTTGTCGTGGGTAAGAGTTCATATCGACCTCACGGCTTGCTACCTCGATGTCGGCTCTTCCTAGCTTGGTGGTGATTCAGCCGCCAAGAGTGGGGTTGTTCGCCCATTAAAAGGGAACGTGAGCTGGGTTTAGACCGTTGTGAGACAGGTCGGATTCTATCTGATGGTGCTGACGGGTGATTGAGAGTAAAGTCTCCACAGTACGAGAGGAACAGGCGGCTGGGGCCTCTGGTGTACCGGTTGTCCTTCCGGGCATTGCCGGGTAGCTAAGCCCTCGACGATAAGAGCGGAATGCATCTACGCTCGAAGCGTCTCTCGAAACGAGTCACCCATTCTGCAGCGATATAAGGGGACTGGCGACAGTAACCTTTGTTGTAGACGAGGGCGCGGAAAGAAGATCCGTTTGATAGAGTGGGGGTGTACGCGTCGAGCTTCGGCGAGATGTTTAGCCCACCACCACTAACTGCTCAAGCGTAGTTAGGCCAAATAGAAATCGGTTCGTCAGATTCTTGGAGAGTTCTTGACAGCTAACTTTTTTTTTGATTTTTTTCTTAATTTTGCTGTGCTTTTATACTGTGAAGCAGTTAATTTTCTGAGTGATTTTTCATTTTGTTCACTCTTTAAGAGGCAGTCTCAATGAGTAAAAAGAAACGATACACGGGGAGTTATAAAAAAACTAATACATCTACTAAACCAACCGTTAGAGTATTGAGAAAAATTGCACCTTATTTCATTACAGCTTTAGTGGGTTTTATTTCTTTTTTATTTATATTTCCTGAAGTGATAAGCTTTATTCCTTTAGGATTTTTTGTTTCAATATCCTCTTTTAGTGAATCACTCGCTTCAAACTTAAAAGATGTTCTGAAATCTTTGTTCTATAATAAATATTTCTTAATTATAGTTCTGGTTTTGATTTTGTTATCTCTTATTATCAAATTTTTACCCTATTACCCTATTTCAGACGATCAATTCTTTACACTCAAAAAATTATTCTTACCCTATTACCGTAAAATAGGTGTTCTTGTAGTTTCTTCATCGATAACAACCACTTCTACTTCCTATCCATACAGCATACAAGAAAGTAAAATTCATCAATCCTTTATCAATAGTTTGTTCTTAAAATCAAGAAAACAACACATAGCACTCTATAAAAGTGGAGAAAATATAATAATATTTTTCCCTGTCATGACAAAAGGTTGGAAAAATAGCAAAATGGAAAATCAGCTAAAAAAAGAAATCATTTTTGTTAGTAATTCAATTGATACTCACTATCAATGTAAAGTTAGAAATTTAACTAATGAACAAGTTGCTAAACTAATTCTCAATCTAGATAAAATGAAAATAAGAAATAAGATTGATCTTTCTTCCAAGAATGTTGAGAACATACATCTGATTGATCAGATGTATAATATCCTCCAAAAAGAACGATTGGGTGATATTTGTTTAATCTTTAAAGCACATAACCTAAAGAAGAAAGAAGATAGTTTCTTCATAGATTTGTTGGTTATAGCTGATGAGAAGGCAATTGAAACTTTTGTTTCAGATGCCAGTGGTTTAGCTGTAAAACGTGCAACATTGAGAGTAAGAATACAGGATTTTTCCAAATTTATTTTTTCTAACAAACGAAACCAACATTCAATAGCTTTAGAAAAACTATCATCTTTTATGCATATTCCTTATAATTACAAGGGTGGGTTCTTACCTTTAAAAACAGGAGGGATTCAGGGAAATTCTGTTGATTTACTTAGTAGTAAAGATAAGATTCTGATTGGTAAAGGTGTTGATATTGAGGATTTAACTCAAGATGTTACTATTAATGTCAAAGATATATTGCTAAATGTGGAAATATATGGAATGATAGGAAGGGGAAAAACTAAGCTGGTTTCATCAATCCTTGGTCAACTGTTGGACAATAATGTCAGTTCTATCGTTTTTGACATTAAAGGAGAATATGCTAGAACATTCGTTGATGATTCAAGAGTAGAGATTTTCACAATAGGTCGTCCAAGACCATTGTGTATTAATATTTTCGAAACGTTAGATGAAGATGATGTTCGAAATACTTTGTTGATTATAGAAGAAATGATGGTTTCTTCGAATCAAGATTTTTCTCCTGCGATGAAGAATCTTTTCGAAAATGCATTGTTCTTAACTCATCGATCACAGAAACGCAATTTGAAAACATTTGTTGAAAATGTATTCAAAGCATCAAAGAATTTACAATCTTATTCAAATGTTTCATATATTCAACAAACCATTGATGCTGTATTAAATCGACTTAATTTCATTTTTAATCCAATTAATTTTGAAATACTTGGTACTTCGAGAACCACTCTTGATTTATCATTGCTTGATAGAGGAAAAAGTATTATTTTGGATTTGAGCCAATTTCAAAAGAGAGCTGCTAGACCATCAGATATCTTCCTGATATGCAATCTAATATTGAAAATGCTCTATAGACAAGCTTCAGCAAAAGAGATGACAAATAAACTAAGATATGCTGTAATTCTAGAAGAAGCGATTAATATCATTCCAAACTTCTATCGCTCTGAAAGTTCAGCATCACTTATTACCGCAGAAAACAATTTTTTGCTAGGAAGAAGCCTAGGTATCGGTCATATCACAATCTCACAGTTGTGGGATAGTGTTAGCAACGTTGTTCATGGAAATTCAGCAACAAAAATAGTTTTTCGTTCAAGTGAAAAAACTGAACAAATAGGAAAAGCTTTGAATCTAGAAGATGATGAAACTCCTAAAATTCAAAGACTCCCAACACAACACTGTTTTCTTTTCTCTGAAGACGTAGAGCTAGCCATTCAGATTCGAACAATAGATTTAGTGAATGATCCAATAAGCTACTCAGAGTATCAAGCTAAGATGATAAAAGAACATGGTAGAACTATTTTTCCTCTATTGTACAATAATTTCATAGATATGAGAACTGCACTATATCAGAAAAGTAACAAACAAACATTAGGAAAATCGGACAAGAATTCTAACTCCAGAAATGTCACGCCAATTCAAAATAAGTTGGAACATTTCATCCCAGAGGAGAAAAAAGTTGAATTCAAACAGAAAAACAGCACTATTAATTCAGTAGACCAAGAGGTCTTAGATATTAACGCTTCTGTAGATTTGATACCAGAAAATCTAATATGTGAGAGACTGTGCCCTGAAAAAACAGACAATAGAGAATGTTTGAAATATAAAATTGGAGCAAATATAATAAAAACAGCACTATCGAAACAAAAGTCTCATCAAGAGATTGGTTTCTTCTTAAATAATGAAGATAAGCTGTTTTCTGAAGTCAAGGAAATTGCAGAGAAACGCAATATGGAGTTTAATTCCTTTTTGGTTTTTTGTGTTGCAAGGAGCTTAGTAATGAATTTATCTTCTGAAAATCTAATAACTCCTGAGGAAGCATACAACTTTCTTAAGAAATATATCCCAAAGAATCAAATTTCATTAAGATGACAAGTATTTTATTTCATTTTATACAGGATTTAGTTAACTCTCTTATTTAATAAAATTTAAAAACAATCATTAGTTGGTTGAACTTAGTTCTGACCACGTTGACCGTTGGTTCGATCATCGGAAGTGGTAGAGGATGATATTATGTTTGAAAAAGAACTTACAGAAGCAATTGAAAAAATGAAAGAACAATCTCCATCTCGCAATTTCCTGGAATCTGTAGACCTTTCAATAAACCTTCGTGACATTAATCTACAAGATCCAACGAAACGATTTCAGATAGATGTTCAGTTACCAAATCCCGTTGAGAAAGAGGTAACTATATGTATCTTAGCAGAGGGTGCACAACTTGTTGAAGCACAATCAGCTGGAGTTGCGAGAGTGATTGATAAAGACGAATTAGAAAATATTAGCAGAGAACCAAAACTAGCAAAAAAGCTAGCTCAACAATATGATTTTTTCATAGCAAGTGCTCCTTTGATGCCAATAATAGGAAGAAGCTTAGGGAAATTTTTAGGTCCAAGAGGAAAAATGCCTAAACCTGTTCCACCATCAGCTTCGCTAGAACCTCTATTACAAAACTATGGTTCTACAATACAGATACGACTACGACAATCTCCGGTTGTTAAAGCTAGAATTGCAACCGTAAAAATGGAAAATGAAGCTATAAGGGACAACGCTGTTACTGTTCTGAGAAATGTTGAAAGTAAGCTTGAAAAAGGAGAAAACAACATTCGATCAGTATATATCAAAACTACGATGGGTCCTGCAATAAAAGTCAAGTAGGTGGCCAAATGTCTTCTACAAGAATTTCGGAAAAGAAAAAAAGCACAGTTGAAAAACTGAAACAAGAACTTCAATCCTACCCTATCATTGGACTAGTAAGAATAGATAACATAAATGCTCGAATTGTACAACAAGTTCGGAAAGATTTAAGGAAAGAAGCTAGGATAATTATGGCTAAAAACAGTTTAATGAGAATAGCTGTTTCAGAGGCAAAGAAGAAAGTTAAAGGAATAGAAAAAATAAACGAATATATAGTAGGATCATGCGCCTTCATATTGACTGAAACTAATCCTTACAAACTTGCTTCTTTTATGGATAAAAACAAAGTTCCTGCCCCTGCTAAGGTCGGTCAAATAGCTCCGAATGACGTTATAATTAGACCTATGAATACTGGAATACCTCCTGGACCTGTCATAGCAGAACTTCAATCTCTAGGTTTAAAAACAAGGATTGAAGGAGGACAAATTCGTATAGTGGAGGAAGCTGTTGTTACAAAAGAAGGAGAACGTGTTAACAGAACCGTTGCTCTTCTTCTAAGAAGGTTGAACATAGAACCTTTTGAAGCTGGTCTAAAGTTCATAATAGCATTTGAAAACGGAGTTATAATTCCTGGAGACTCTCTTATAATAGATTACGATTTCTACGAACAAGGAATAAGGTGGGCACATACTTCAGCATTGAATCTTGCGATGAATGCAGGTATTGTTACAGAACAAAGCTTACCCCTCATTCTTACAAACGTCCATCAAAGAGCGGTAAATCTTTCTGTTGCTGCTGGATTTTTAACAAAGCAATCTTTACCATTGATTTTATCAAAAGCAGCTAACAATGGTCTTTCGTTAGCTAGCCAGGTTGTTAATAAAAATCCCGAAGCTGTATCAGAGAAGGTTCAAGGAAAAACAAAACAAACAGCTTCTTCAAAACCAGCCAAACCGGTTGTTAAAGAAGAGAGCAAAGAAGAAAAGATAGAAGAAGAGCCCGAGGAAGATTTAGGGTTAGGATCATTATTTGGATAGGTGAAAAAAAATGGAATACGTATATGCTGCATTAGTACTACATGAACTTGGTTCAAGTATAACTCAAGCAAAGGTAAAAGGAATACTTGAAGCCGCTGGTGCAAAAGTAGATGAATCTCGTGTCAAAGCATTAGTTGCAGCTTTGAAAGAAGTTGACATAAACGAAGCTTTGAAAACAGCTGTTATGGCTGCTGCTCCCGCAGCAGCACCCGCAGCAACTACAAGCGAGAAAGCTGCTCCAGCAGCAAAAGAAGAAAAGAAGGAAGAAGAACCAGAAGAGGACTCTGATTTAGGTTTAAGTGCCTTATTTGGATAATTTCTTCATCTTTTTACTATTTTTTTAATTATTATTTATTTTTCTAATTTTTTATCATAACTTACATCATTGTGATATCATTCATCACAAGGTAAAGTATTTTTTAGATAAACATTGAACGCGTCGACAAGATTATTGCATTCTTCTAAGACAGGATAATCTTGAAAGGAGGGTATGCTGGTTTCTTTTTTAGCATCTGAACTAAGAGAAGCAACCCTTGATCTTCTGATATTTCCCCTACTATCAATTGATAAGATAAGTGTGTGGTCATCAGCATGCATTAATACAAAGTTAAACAACTGACTTTCTTTTAATTCCTCAATCTGTTTTTTTTCAATTTTACATTCCACCATTCTTCCACATTTCTCACAACTGAATGCTTTCATGATATACCTATCTTTGTTTTCCATTCCAATTCCACTGATTATTTTGTTAGTTACCCGAATATTTTGAAACTAGTTCATCGGCTAAATTGCTTTCTTTGTTGATTATCTGATCTACTATATACTCAAATGGCTCTGATACGTTTACAGAATAAAGACCACTAACTAGAAAGTGTTTTTTAATGTTATAATTTTTCATAAAATCATGAACATCCTCTATTGATACCTCAGCATTTTCTATATCTAGTTTGTTTCCAACCAATATCTCGGGTATTGTTGGATAAAAGTGGTTAGCAAGATAATTTCTTGTTAGGTCGACAAACTCGTTTAGATAAACGAGGGTTTCAATATCAGTAACATCATAAACATAAATTACTCCTTTTACTCCACGAAGAAAGACATCTATCATGAATCTAAATTGCTTTTGACCTGCAAAATCCCAAATTTGAAGTGTAACTGTTTTACCACAATGAACCATTCTCTTCACTGTTATGTCTACACCTTTTGTCATAGATATTTGATTAAGATCGGAAATCTCACCTGAATAACCTTTTGAAATCGTTGTTTTTCCTACAGAACCTAGCCCTAAAACAGCTATTTTGAGAATGTTTCCCTGTTTTGTGTTATGTGAGTATAAATTGCTCATTATAAATCATATCCTAAAAAAGATTTAAAACACCACATTTTTTGTATTAATTGTGGGTTCTCCTGCAACAAATCCATGAATGGAAACAGCTGAATAAATCGGTTTTCGGTTTATTAGAGAAAATTCCCCCCCTGAATAAAGCGTGATAAATGGAACATCTTCTCCTACTGCTTGTTCAATCAGCTTATTTTCTTTATCAATCTTGTCTCCTGCTATTAATAATCTATTGCTGCAATTTATGAAGATTCCAAACCTTATATCAGTCAGACCTTGTATGAGGTTGTTGGCACATTCAAAAGCAGATTTTTGAATTCCAGTTCCGGATTGTGTAAAGAAATCAGCTTTAATATTATTACTGTTTAACGATTTTTCTGGAACTGTAGCTATTACTCCATCAAGTATTGGGTGGCACACGGATACAAAAGGAACATAATCTTCATACTCATTTTCTAAAGCGGATAAGTATAACAATGAAGCATATGATAACTTACCAAATGCTTCATCATACAAATCTCTAGATATATCAATTAACTCCAAAAATGCTTCATTTGCTGGTTTTTTGTTTATTTTCTGAACATATCCACTGCTTTTTAAGAATTCAGTGAGGAAGAAATTTCTACTATGCTGTGATTTGTCAAATGTCCAATTGTTGTTAAAACTGAGCTTATCGGATGAAAATATTGTTCCAACTAAAGCATTTTGGAATACTTTATCACCACTGAATTGATAGCATGATTTCATGTCCAAATCTATTGTGGCTCCACCTAATGCGTTCTTTATTCCATCTTCTACTAGAGTTTTTAATATCGTATCGGCGAATAAAGTTGAACCGTAACCATTCTTACCCATATTTCTGTTAATCATCCTCCCAATTAGATTAAACATTTTCTTGAATTTTTTCGCGAAAAAAGTATCTAGAACCTTCAATTGCTCGAATGCATCAGCTTGATAAAATGGACCTGGTGTTAAGAAAAATCCTAACTTTGATAATTTGTTTGTAACTTTATACGCATTTTTTATTTCTTGTGCACCTTTTTTAGGATTTATACGTACATTAGTATAATCAAAAGGGGGTTGAAATTGAACCTCATCGCCTTTAAATCCCATAACTGAACAGCCTTGTGTAGTTGGCAACCCATTAGATGTGGCTACTCCTGGGAAGATACCACCAATTACATTCCTTGTTCCACTTTCCTCACAAATCTTTGCGAGAGCATATTCGTAATCTCTCTTACTTTGGTAATTAGGTGTAAAAGCAACTAAAAGAAAATCAGGTGTACCGTTTATATTATTGATTACGTCTCTAATTATTGCTTTTGTTGCTTGTTTGATTGATCTATGGCTAGTTGTCCCTGCTGTTATTTGCATATAAAACCCTCACAAGTAATTAGCTATGATTTGAGATTTTCGTTTTGCTTCAATTGACAACAGGCTAAGGTTCACATTCTGATTTGCCAATGTTGTAAGAATTGTTACACTATTAACAACAAAAAACAGAACACAAAAATCATTTAGTTCATATGTCACTTTGTTTAGATTATTTGATCTCATTTCAAGTGAAACTTTTTCTACGTTAGCTTTACACCATTGGACTGTTCTCAACAATTCCTGCGAATATTTCTCATTAAAACATGATTCTACAACATTTCCATCAATTCTGAACAACATTGAAGCTTCAACATCTTCTAAAAAAATGAGATCTTCCAATTCAGAAGAAATTCCTTGAGTGTAACTCATCTCTTAACCTCTTGCAATATTTGAGGATCGGTTAAAACGTTAACAAGTTCAATATTCTCCTTTCCTTCTCTTTTCTCTCTTTCCCCAAGTAGATTATTTGCAATTTGAGCGATAATCTGTTTCTTTGGATCTTTGTCTTTTGACATTTCCTTAATTTTCTTCTTTAATTCCAAGTACCTTACATCATTAGCTTTAGTATCTGTAATTACCTCTGCAATGGAGCTAGTATCTATCTTTATACCTTGTCCATAAGCGAATTTCAAGGGATAAATCCCTTCATGATGAGCAGTTCTTCTTGACTTAATTATTTTACATGTTCTATTGTATTTACCCCCCAATCCTAAATTCTGGATATGGATTACACTGTCCGATAAGTATATTGGTACTCTTGTTTCAACAGCACCAATATCTGTTTGTCCAAAGGCATTTGGTTCTTCAATTGTCTGTAATACTGTTCCTAGTGAGCTTAAGTGGTGATATATTTTAGTTAATACTTTTCTTTGATCTTTCTCAGAAGGAAATTCCCAGAGAATGGGTGTTAGAGGATCTAATATGATTCTGGTATGTTTTACGTTTTTATATTTGAGCTTCTGTGCCAAGGCAGGCAGTATATTAGTCATAAATTCAACGATTTTTTCACTTTCAACAAGATGAATCAAATCATTGTAGTTTTTTGCAATCTCTTTTATCTTTATTCCTAGTGATTCTGCTTCTGCCATAAGCTTTGAAGGCGTTTCTTCGAAAGACAGATATAATATATGATCCCCCTCGAGTAATCCTTGATAAACATAAGATAAAGCAAATGTTGTTTTTCCAGTCCCACTGCTTCCTACTATGGAGTTAATTGAATTTTTAATTAATCCTCCTTGAAGAAGCACATCAAGACCTTCCATACCAGATGATATTCTTTCTGTATGTGTCATTTGAATCTATATTGATACTCAAAAAAGCTAAATAAACTCCACAATTTCTTTTTTTGAACTCTTTGAAAATAAAAGCAAAGTGCAATGTTTTATAAATAAAACATCATACAAACAATCGAATAACATGAGTTCCCTCTTAAAAAAAGTAAAAGAGCTTTTCATATCAAAAGAGAAAATCTTCACTAATACGTTAATTGAAGAACTGGAGAACAATGATTTCATTAATTTAAGAAAACTAACTTCTAAGCTATCTATTCAACAACGATATAAAATCACAAACAAACTAATATCCAACAGTAGTATAAGTGGAATTCTTTTACCTGAAACAACATATTATTTCTCAATACAAGAAGAAGATTTGACAAATATCAGGAATCAGCTTAAAGGAAAGGGAAGTATAGATTTATCTATTTTAAAAGAAAAGTGGGAGATTAAGAACAAGTATCTAGAACTGCTTTTATTGCATTTTGAAAAAGGTATTCTAACACTCAAAACTTATTACACTATGCGATACCTTCGTGAATATATTCTATCTGCCCTTAATAAAGAAGAAGAATATGATATTAATTTGTTCAATGAGAAACTAGGTGTGGAATTAGATGATTTGATCAAGATTATACTTGGTTTAATTGATGAAGAACTACTCCTTGGTGTTCTGCAAAATAATGAAGCATTTCTAAATGCAACAAAGTTTGAGGAGTTAATTTCTGAATATACTGAAGAGAAATATGACTTAGCTGATGAGATCGAATTCGATGAGATTTCTACTGATTTAAAGGTTTCACAAAATTATATTGAGAAGTATTTAGTTAGTATTGTGGAAAAAACACCAGGAATGTATGCTGTATATCCCTTGGAAAAAAAGATAAGATTCAAAAAATAAGGCAAAATAGGTAAGATGAGAAAACCAAATGTATTACAGACTAGAAATTTAATATGCTTTAATATCTGTCATAGTGCGAAATCTTTAAAATGGTTTGTTTTATTCGAACGATAGATTAAAATGGTTAGGAAGCTACCTTGGGTTTTTCCTGGTATTAGGAGACCTAATTTTAGTTTGCATCAAATCTCCATTAGAATACCTACAAGAATTCCACGAAGCGTTCTGTATATAGTAATTTATGGTATAATCTTCTACATCTTTAGTGGAGGAGCTTATGATATTGTAAATCAAGAAAATCTTGTCAGTATTGGACAAAGAGGAAACGCTCCACTCTTCCTTGCACCCAGTCTACACGCACAATATCTAATCGAAGGTATTGTAGCTGGTTTTGTATTCGCTTTTGCAGCTTTGAGCCTATATCTTTTTGATCATGCAACAAGGTATGCATTTGATGTCAGCACAGCTCAAAAGGTTGAGTTAATTGCAACCGTCTTAATTGTCATATGGTATGTTGCTATACTTCTCTTATATAATGCAAAACTGCCTGCTGGGGCTTAATAACTATAAGTTACCTCTTATTTCTTCAATTCCATTGGAAGAGAGAGAGTAGTATAGTTCCTCTTCTTCATATTTGGCTTTCCAGAGTTTTTTGTTTATGTATCGAAAAATGATGGTTCTGTCAGAGTAATTGCTTATTACGGCATTAGCAATAGGTTTAATCTTTTGTTGGTCATCATCTCTGAAAATACTCACTTGATTTGTTATGATTATAGGTAAATCTTGTTTCTTGCTTAACATCTTTAAATATGCCATTTGCAAAGCCAAAATCCTATGTGTATATCTTTCACTTCTAGTTTTATTGCTGAATCTGAAATGATCTGTTATACCATTAATTGCTATAAAACTATATTTTTTGCTTTTTAGAAATTTATGTAGCTTCATCAGAATCTTGATTTGCTGTTTTTTATCCACAATTTGTATCACATAAATATCTTGAAGACTTATTTTTGTATTAAGAATTATTTCTTGTAATCGTTGAGCACTGAAACTCATTTCACAGTCAAATATTATTACTTTATGCTCTTTTTTTATCCCCTTACAAAGTTGATAAAGTAGTGTGGTTGTACCTGAATTAGGTGATCCTGCAACATGTGTTATGCCAGGGGGTATTTTTGACTTGTTGATAATTTGTGAAAGCATTCAAACACCAGAACGTGACAAGATCTTGTTATATCGAGAGATTCTTTGTATATATATTTTAAGTATAGAAATTA
>JAGLTP010000374.1 GCA_023135215.1 Candidatus Heimdallarchaeota archaeon | reverse complement strand
GAAATAATCCACGAATAAAAGTACTCCTTCTTCATGGAGGTCCTGGAGCAACTCATGAATATTTCGAGAGTTGTGACAGTTTCTTCCCAAAAGCAGAAATTGAATACTATTACTACGATCAACTCGGTTCCTATTACAGCGATCAACCCAAAGATGACACTTTATATGAAATAGATAGATTTGTGGAAGAGGTTGAGCAAGTTAGAAAAGCGTTGAAGCTTGATAAATCTAATTTTTATTTGCTTGGTCAATCATGGGGAGGGATATTAGCAGTTGAATATGCGTTGAAATATCAGGATAACTTAAAGGGATTGATTATTTCAAACATGATGATGAGCTGTCCGGAATATGGAAAATATGCCAAAGAAAAATTGGGTCCAAAGATGCTTCCTGAGGCTTTATCAGAAATACTAGATATGGAAGCAAAAAATGACTTCGACAATCCAAGATATATGGAGCTGTTAATCCGAATTTTTATACTGAATATTTTCTCAGAATGCCTTTTGATGAATGGCCAGAACCAGTACATCGTACATTTAAGCATTTGAATCAAGAAGTATATAATTCTATGCAAGGACCATCAGAATTTGGGATTAGTGGTAAAATAAAGACATGGGATCGAACACAAGATCTTGACAAAATAAATGTCCCAACATTAGTAATTGGAGCTACCTATGACACGATGGATCCAAAACATATGGAAAGGGTTGCATCTCAAATAAAACATAGTCAATTTTTGCTTTGTCCCAATGGAAGTCATTTAGCCATGTACGACGACCAAGAGACATATTTCTCAGGTCTAATTAAGTTTATCAAAAGTGTAGATCAAAGTAATCGATAGTTGAATATATTTGGGTTTTATCGCTCTGTTCGATTCACATAACAGAAGATAAGTCATGGTGTTTATGACCAAGAAGACCTTTTATCAGCTTCCAAGCTTGAGTAAATTTTTCTAATGCTATCTTTTTTTCATCTATGATAGTGTAAAGATTAGCCAGATAGAGATGAGTAATAGCATAACTGGAATGTTTAAACCAATTTATCTTACTTTTCCTGCTAAGGAATAAATTAGTTTTATATACTTGAAATGGTTCTTATTTGTATACTGCAATTAAGTGCGTGCTAGCAATGAATATAATCACATTTCGGATAGAATCATTCTTTGCTGATCAAATAGATGAATTAGTTACTAGAGGTATTTTTGCATCTAGAGGTGAGCTAATTCGCTCAGCATTGAGGGAGCTAGTTATCTTCACAAAACAAGATATACTTTTCCCTAGTTTTGAGCACTCTAGAAAGGATGAACTAGCCTCTGATGAAAAGATGAAATCAATCACAACAAAACTAACTGATAATGGATTAGATGAGCTAAAAAGGATAATTGGGGAAACAAGCAAATCTCAATCAAACATTATAAGAACAGCAATAAGTTTGTACTTTTCAAACCACTCATACTAACCATTCTTTTCTTCTTTATCGTCTTAAAGATTTGTTTAACTTCTCAACCTTCTTGATTATCTTTTCTGTAATAGTTTCCCATTCAAATCTCCATTCCCAATTATCTTCCATTACTCCTGGTGTGTTCATTCTAGCTTCTGTACCCAGTTCTAGAACATCTTGCAGAGGTAGAATCGCAAATTTAGCTCTAGAAGACCAGAGAAGTTTAATCATTTCACTATGGAGAAAATCCTTGGTCTTACCTACACTTTTAGTCACTAGTTTAAGTTTCGTTTTTGAAAGATTATTCAACCAACCTTTTAGTGTTTCATTATCATGGGTTCCAGTATAAGCTACACAGTGTTCTGGATAGTTTTTTGGAAAATGAATATTTTTATCTCCATTGTCAAAACCAAATTGCATAATACGCATACCTGGAAATTTGAAATAATCTCGTAATTCTTCAACTTCGGGAGTAATGATTCCCAAATCTTCAGCTAAAATAGGTATATTTCCCATCTGTTCTATAAGCTTCTTGAAGAATATCTTTCCAGGTCCTTTAACCCATCTACCTTTAACAGCTGTAGGTTCTGATGCCAGTACTCTCCAATAATCTGCAATACCTCTAAAATGGTCTATTCTAATATAATCGTACAACTTTAACGAATGTTCGATTCTCTTTTTCCACCAATTGAAATCATTATCTTTCATTTTTTTCCATCTATACAGAGGGTTACCCCATTTTTGACCTGTTTCTGAGAAGTAATCAGGGGGCACTCCTGCAACGAATTTTGGGGAATAGTTCTTATTTCGAAAGAAAAAATCAAGATTTTCCCAGATATCAGAACTATCAAAAGAAACATAGATTGGTAGATCTCCTATAATAGAAATATTTCTTTCATTGGCGTAAGACTTCAATCTTGTCCATTGGTCAAAGAATAGAAATTGGACAAATTTGTAATATTCAATTGCATATTCATTATCCTTCTGCAATTTGTTGATTACACTGTTTTTTCTTATCTTATAATCTTCTTTCCACTCTGACCAATTTTTGAAACTATTTTTTTCTTTAATCGACATGAATAAAGCATAATTATCAAGCCAACTTTGATTTTTTCTTTTAAAAATAACGAAATCATCGTTAATTTTAGTAAATGATTTTTTACTAAAATTAGAGAAACATTTGCGTAACATTCTGTCCTTTTCAGCTATTACTTGAACAAAAAATACTTTTTCTTCGGGTAGTTCAGGATAATTTTGAA
>JAGLTP010000373.1 GCA_023135215.1 Candidatus Heimdallarchaeota archaeon | reverse complement strand
AAGACCAGTATGAGTATGAAAAAAATAGGTAATATTATTTTTATTTTAAGACTAAGTAGTTTTTTCATTCTACAGAACTCCTCATCCCATCCAATTATTTAAACCCAATATCCTCCACCGCTATCATCATGTCTGATCTAGGATCCCAAGCAACATAATCTGCTATACCATATACACACTTAGGAACATAAAGTGGAACCCATGCTACATCTTCCATTGCTATTCTAAAACCCTCTTGCATTAGCTCCAGCCTTTCTTCCGGGTCTAAAATATGAGAGATGTTCTTACCAATCCTATCTACCTCTGGATTAGAATAATATCCAAGGTTATATGTTCCAACGCCAGCCTCTTGATCAACAGTTCTAATCATGTAATCATATATTTCTCCTCCATCACCCGTAGCTGCAAGCCAGCCAATAGTATAAAACGAACTATTTCTGGTTCCAATCTTCATAAAAAAATCCTCAAGCAGCATAAAATTAAGTTTAACTTCTATAATCTCAGATAGTTGAGTTTGTAATACTTCACAGATTCGCTTTTGATCATAGGACTCCTCAGGGCAGTCCAATACTAATTCAAATCCATCTTCATAGCCAGCTTCTTTCATTAGTTCTTTGGCTTTTTCTAGATCATATGGTAATCTTTCGATATTTGGATTATAACCAAAAATCAAAGGTGTAACAAACTGGGATGCAGGTTCCGCAAAATTAGAGCCATTTAAAACATTATCTATGATATAGGTCACATTAGTAGCATAATAGATTGCTTTTCTAACTCTTACATCTGCTAGAGGATTTTTTTCTCCCTTGAATGCAACGCTATCGTTTTCTCTGAAATCAAAACTAAGAAATACCACTGTAGGATGAGAACAGCATCTCACCGTGATCCCTTGGCTTTCTAAGATTTCCTCATAATACCTAGGTAGGATATGACTACCGATATCTATCTCCCCAGCAATAGTTGCATTTTTCATTTCTTCATCATCTTCAATTATTTTAAATGTAACATTTTTGACTTCCAACTGTTCCCAGTAATCATCAAATCTTTCGAGTTTCACATAATCATCTGGTACATATTTGATTAGCTTGTAAGCCCCAGTTCCTATAGGCCATTTCTCAGTGGTTTCTTCCAGATATTTTTTAGACGCTATTGGAATGTCAACAAGCTTATTCAAAAGAATAGTGCAAGGTCTCTCCGTGATAATGTCTACCGTGTAATCATTTACAATTTTTACTTCCTTAACTGATAATAATAAATCCCTTAAAACGCTTCTTTCATTTCCTTTTATCAAATCAATAGTGTATTTAACATCCTCAGAAGTAAAGTTATAACCATTATGGAACTTCACATTCTCCCTTAGATAGAACCTCCAAGTAAGATTATTTGGGTTATTCCATGATGTAGCAAGCTTAGGTTTTGTTCTAAAAATTTGATCAAATTCCACCAGGCTATTGAAAATATTCATATTAACGTTCAAAGTAGCAACATCGTAACTCTCCATCCATGGATGAAAACCAAAGATAGGACTTGTAATACCAATAATCAAAGAGTCTCTAATAGGGCTATCGTTATCGTTCTCACCCTTATTTATACATCCAGCTATACTTGAAAAAATCAAAATAGATAAAAGCATCACAAATAACCTCTTAGGATTATCATTACGGTTCATACCTTAAAACTCCTACATCATTCCATAACAAATTACTTTTTATTAAAATATTGCATATTCTCAGAATATTTAGAAATCGACTCTCCGTATTAAGGAAGTATTTTAAGAAACAATACTCTAACATTTTCAAACCTAATTATCATTAAGAATTCTTGTAATTATACGTTTTTCCGCCTTACGCAAATTCTCAAGTACAATATCTTTATTAATCCCAATTTTTTCAGATAATTCTTCACTTGTTATCTTTCGCGGGTAATCATAATATCCAAACTTTTTAGCAGAACTAAGAATTTTTTTCTGATTATTTGTAAGATTGGAAAGAATGTCATATTCTTCATACTCTAATTTTTGAATTTCGATATCTTTTGTTTTCCCAAAACTCCCAACTGCCTTAAAAAATTTCTCAACACTGACATCAGTTCCTCTGATAATGTATGCATATTTTTTACAATTGGCCATAAGCATCACTCCCTGTTGCACTAAATAATAAAATTCCAATGATCATTAATAATATTTTTTTTATCATATTTTCACTTTTTCAAATCAACCTTTTTAATTAACCTACATTCAATATATATAATAAATATTCAAATAAAAATTTTTTTTTTAAAGAATTGAACAAAACAAAGAATTTAAAGAAGAAATATTGAATATGTTCAAT
>JAGLTP010000372.1 GCA_023135215.1 Candidatus Heimdallarchaeota archaeon | reverse complement strand
ATGGAAGGGCTGGAATATGCTTTACTGGAAATGAATTCATTAATCAGCTCTTTTGGTAAAGCAGCAAGTTTATCCATTTGAACTGATTTTGCATCTATTTTTGCTAAGTGTGGTTGAAGAACAGGATCAACTGTTGTTGGAACTACGGGAAATCCCTCTTCTCGATAGATATTTTCAATTTTCTTTTGAAATTCAGCAATTGTCGTTTTTACTTTCAATTCAATCTTGCTGCTCTGCTCCTTTGCTATATTATATGAAAGCAGGTTCAATGTACTGAATTCAACGTAATAATCTAGATAAGGTAAAGAAATATTGTCAAAGTAAGTAGATATCTCCTCAACATATTCCTTTCTTTCAGTGAGATTCTTAATACTCTTCTCTATCTGCTCTTCTTTGTTAACATCCTCAACTTTCAACTTAAAACTGGGTAGGATTTGAGCTAATTGAGCAGTAAACACACTGGGAAATATTGGGTTAAAACCCATTAATCTACTAAACTCTAGATATGAAGAGAAACTTAACTCATCACCAGAAGAAGAATCGTGAATCTTGTTCATGAAAACCCAATATAGCAACACTGAAAGTTCATCTATATTCTTTCTAACAGAAAATAGCTCTTGAATAACAGATCTGTAGAGCTCAATATTCAAACAATCATATAAGAATAATCCAATCAAATAATACTCAAGGTTTCCATCATCATTCTCCATTTCTTCAAGCCAGGAAAGACCAAATAATGATTTGATCATCTCATTATTGATGATAAAATAAGGATCATCTTTTTTTTCTACATACTCTTCTACTTCGTTTATAATTCCGAGTAAATCGGATTTTAAATTAGGAATCTCGTACTTTATCTTAGAAGTTTTTGACAAAACGTGCTTACTGAAATCTATTAGTTGTTGCATAAGTTTTTCACATAAATCTGTTTGTTAAATCACTATTTACTCATATCAACTAGGATTAAAAACTATCTGTAAAGATATACACTGAATCTGAATTGAAAAAGAAAAAGAATGAAATTATTCTTCCTCGTCCTGAGTATCGCTTTCAAGAAGACTACTAAATGCGTCTCGTAATTCTCCTTGTAATGCTTCTTTCATCTGTTTAGTTGATTTCTGAGGTGCTGTTGGGGCTGCTTGTGCTGGTACAAAGTCGTCTTCGTCATCATCTTCACTCTTAGATTTTCTCTTTTGAAGCGCTTCCTTGACTTCCGCATTTAGGGCCATTGAAGCTGGCATAGAACCGCCTGCTGTTGCTGCTGCTCTCTCCTTTCTGTGTTCATCAGGATCAACTTTTGTAAGTCCGGATCTAACATCTTGTATATCTGTTGCACTTACACCAA
>JAGLTP010000371.1 GCA_023135215.1 Candidatus Heimdallarchaeota archaeon | reverse complement strand
GTGGTTTATTCTACCACTCATGCAGTTACTTATGATATTGATAATGATGGGTATTATGAGATTATTCAATCTCTACCAAATGGTTTAGTCGTTCTCAGATTGACAACTGAATTAGAAACGCTTTTTTATATCCCCAGCGAGACAAATGTCAACGGATTTCCTGCTATAGCGGATGTAAATAGCGATAACAAAGCAGATATCATATTCACGAACTATTTTAGTCTCAATATTATCGACTGGGAAGGTAATACAATTAAGAGTGTAACACGGTTCTTGTCAGCTTCAGACACCATTTCACCAATTGTATATGACGTGGATAACGATAATGAAATCGAAATTGTACATATTTCTCAAAGAGGACAATTATCTATTGATGAAACGAATGATTTTGGCTTAGCGCCTTGGATACATGTAAGAGGATCGTTGAAAAACACCATAAATTTGGATTCAGATAATGACGGATTATGGGATTTTGAGGAAGAGATTATAGGAACAAGCAAAAATAATTTTGACACGGATTCAGACGCAATAAGCGATGGTCTTGAGGTCAATCAATACATACTAAACCCCCTTAGTCCGGATATAGGAACAGATTCTGATGATGATAAACTTAGTAATATTATAGAAGTAGATAATTATTATACAAACCCCTTGAATCCAGACTCTGATGGTGATTCAATCTCTGATGGAGATGAAGTACTTCAGTATTCAACTAACCCCCTTTCCGGAGATTCTGATGATGACGGTATGCCAGATAGCTATGAGATTTTGTATGATTCTTTAGATCCTAACGATTCTGATGATGCATTGGAAGATGGAGATAACGATAACCTGAACAATATCGATGAGATGGCTTGGGGAACGAATCCTGAAAATCCAGATTCCGATGGTGACGGATTACTTGATGGAGATGAAATAAAGAGATATTTCACAAACCCGAACCTTCAAGATGCCGATGCAGATTATGATCAGGATGGATTAACTAATGTAGATGAAGCCGATATCTATAATACTAATCCTCTGCTTGCTGATTCTGATGGAGATGGTTATGATGATGGAGTTGAAATTGCAGCGGGTTCAGATCCTTTGGATCCAAGTAGTATTCCTGCAGAAAAAACAAGTTACATTACAGTTGTTTCTTTAATTCCTCAGATTCTAGTTTTAGGTGTTGTTGTGCTTAAACTAAAGAAAAGAAGGAGATAATAAGAATGCTTTGTCCATACTGTGGTTATCTAAAAGCAAAAAATACTAAAGAAAACATTCGCAAATTCAGTTGCCCAAGGTGTGATTATCAGTTTGAGAAATCTATTGGAGAAGTAGTTCTTGAAAAGATATTATCCATCCCTTTCAGCTCCGTTATTTACAGTCCCATAATATTGGGTTTGAATTTCGTAATAGCTAAATATACCTTCCCTGAAGAAAGTGTTGTAACGCTAGGTATATTCTACACTTTTAACATCCTGATGAGTGCCTTTGTAGTTCTTTCAATCCTATATATTACAAGAGGAAGAAAAGCAAGTATCATGCTCTTTGAAAGAAAAAAAAAGCGTAGTTTCTTTGAAGCATTAAATGATGCCTCCCCTTTAGTAAAAATAACCATAATTCTGTTTCTTGCTTCTATTATTATGCCGTTTGTAGTTCACTAGCTAATTACAAATCCAGCATGATTCTCTTTGAAATAGATTATCATAGGAAAATAGAGTTGTTTTCTCAAATCTTGAAATATAAAAAAAGGAAAGAAAAAAATTGGAAATTATTTCTTTTTGCGGTAAAGCAAGAGAGCTGCGCCTACACCTATTG
>JAGLTP010000370.1 GCA_023135215.1 Candidatus Heimdallarchaeota archaeon | reverse complement strand
TGTATGGATTCGCAACAATACTGCTAGTTGCTAGTGTATACTTGACAACCAAAACAATTGCTCTTGTTGGAGATGTGTTGGACATACTTCTACAAGACATAACAGCAGGGACAATTTTTTCAAGTGAATTTAATTGGTTAATCATTCGAATGATTAGTTTCATTTTAATAAGCTGGGTATCATTTAGTTTGAATATTTATATTTGGGCTGATGCTACTTTTAGAGTTCAAAGAGACATGCGTCAAGAATTTTATGAAGTAATTCAGGATCACTCAATGGCATTTTACGATGTTAGTGATTCGGGTGTGATCTTATCAATGGGAATGAACGAGATCAATCAGATTAGAATGGCTGTTCATCCAGGTTTCAGAATGTTACTAAGTTCAATGTTATCCATAATAATTACGACAGTTCTTCTGATGCAATATGATTGGATTGTTGGGGTAGTCTTGGCAGTATCTTTTGTTATTTATTTGATAATCGCTTGGCGATACGCTGCTAGGGTTGGACCAATTAGACAAAAACTTGCTACAGATTTAGGAGATCTTTCTGCTATCTCGCAAGAGATGTTTAGAGGAGTAGAGGTTGTAAGAGCATTTGATAATCATGATAAAGAGATTGACAAGTTTAATGGAAAAAGCTTAGAATATGCAGAAGATATGAAACGAGAAGGATATTTGAGTGCATTTTATTGGCCTGCTCTGATTACAATTGTTGTTACTGCTGGTGCATTTGCTTATGGTCTTTGGATGGTTACTTCTCAAACTGGAACTAGTTTTACAATTGGTGCACTAATATCAATTTTAGGTTTGCTTATATCACTGAATAGACAGAATTTCATGATACCACAACGTTTAATCTTCTTACAAGCAGGTCTTGAAAACTCTGAAAGATTATGGAACATGATGGCTTTTGAAGATCCACTCCAACAACCTGAACAACCAGAAGAAGGAGATTGGGAACAAGATATTCATTTCAAGAATGTGAACTTTGCATATCCAGGAACTGAAAAAATGGTTCTCAAAGACATCTCTTTTACTATACCTACTGGCTCAAAGGTTGCATTGATAGGCGGACCAGGCTCAGGAAAATCAACAATCCTTAAACTACTACTAAGACTCTATGACCCATCTGAAGGATCAATAGAAGTTGATGGAACTTCATTAGAATCAATGCATACTAACTACGTTAGATCAAATGTAACTATGGTAGAACAAGATATTTTCCTTTTTTCAGATACATTAAGATCCAACATAGCTTTCGCAAAACCAGAAGCATCAGATGAAGAAATTAGATCTGCAGCGGAAAAAGCTCAAATCGCTCAGTTTATTGAATCTCTACCTGATAAATATGATACAGTAATTGGTGAAAGAGGAGTTACTCTCTCAGGAGGGCAACGACAAAGAATTGCCATTGCTCGAGCTTTATTATCTGATCCTAAACTACTTCTTTTGGATGACAGCACCAGTGCTGTTGATATTAAAACAGAACTCAGACTTCGATACGCTATGGAGGAATTAATGAAAGAAAGAACTAGTATCGTTGTTACTCAAAGACTCACAACACTTGTTGCTGCTGATATTATTATCCTCATGAAAAGAGGGAAAATTGTTGATATAGGTTCTCACGATGAATTATTACAAAGATGTACTGACTATCAGTTTATGTGTCAGCATCTTCCAATGGCAGAGAGTATGGGAGTATGTAGAGATATTGATGTTGCTGAAGGAGGTTCTAAATAATGGGTCATGGTCATTCAAGAGGTCCTGGAAGAGCAATTTCGATTGAAAAATATAAGAGAGCTCGATCAACTAAAGTCTTAGTTAGCAGTTTATGGATGTATCTTAAGAAGTATATATGGACCATCCTTGCTGTTGCTTTACTCTCTATTCTTTATTCAGTTACATCTTTGATCAATCCTCTGTTAATTAGAAATGGTTTAAACGCTGTTCAAGGTGGAGAAGTGAATTTTATGTCTCTCCTTCCATTATCTTTAATCTTTTTCGCTCTCACAATTCTAGGATGGATAATTACATCATTCTCGACTAGAATACTTGCCAAAATGAATTCTAAGATGTTGCATGAGGTCAGAGCAGATGTTTATCATAAGTTAAGCTATTCAGATATGGCATATCTAAAGAAAGAGCAATCTGGAAACATCACAGCTAGAGTCACTGCAGATACTGGGGAACTAGCAACAGGAGTACAGCTTTCAACAGGTATAGTTTCACATGTGTTGATGATTGTTGGATCATTCATAATTCTTTTAGTAACAAATTGGATGATAGCTCTCATCTCTCTTGGTGTTATTCCAATAGCTTTTGCGATGAGTAGAGTTTTAAGCTATTATGGACGTAAAATCATCCTCAGAATAAGAAGAGCATTTGGGATTGTTTCAGGTAAGATGGCTGAAGGGCTTACTGGAATCGCTGTAGCAAAGTCATTCAATAGAGAAGAAGAGTTAGCAACTGAACTCAGGGAATTGAATCAGCAACATTACAAATATTCTAAACAATTCGGAATGTTAATGATGTTCGTAATGCCTACCATGACCTCTTTAAGCTACTTGCTTTTTACAGTGATAATCTACTTTAGTGGCTGGTTAAACAAAACATCAACTATTCCATTAGGAGATATTTATCTGGCAATAAATCTATCTCAGCAGTTTCTCTTTCCAATAGTAATGTTATCGATGGTCTTTCCACAACTTGAAGCTGCTTTTGGAGCAATGGATAGAATAATTGATATTTTTGAAGCTAAATCTGCTGTAGAAGATTCTGATACTGCAAAACCCTTACAAAAAGATGACGACAGTGTTCATTTTGAAAATCTAACTTTCGCATATGAGAAAGATATAAACGTCTTAAAAGATGTTAGTTTTTCTGCAAAATCAGGTGAAATGATTGCAATCGTTGGTCATACTGGAGCAGGTAAAACAACGTTAATGTCATCTCTTCTAACTAGATTTTATGATGTTCAGAAAGGTGACATTAGGATTGGTTCTCAGGATATTAGACATGTTACACAATCTTCCTTACGAAATGCGATAGGTTTAGTTACACAAGAACCTTTTCTATTCACAGGTTCAGTAATAGAAAACATACTATATGGTGCTCCAAAAGCTACAGAACAGGATGTTAAACAAATTGCAAAGAAGATAAATGCAGATGAATTCATAGATGCTTTACCCAATGGATATGACACCCTGATTGTAGAGGGTGGAAAAAAACTCTCCGCTGGTCAAAGACAAATAATAACTATTGCTCGAATGATGCTTGCTGATCCAAGAATTCTAGTTCTTGATGAAGCTACTAGTAGATTAGATGCCTATACAGAATCCTTAGTTCAAGCTGCTCAAAGAGAACTTTTCAAAGGACGAACCACTTTTGTTATTGCTCATAGGCTTTCTACAATAAAAGACGCTGATAGAATAATAGTCTTAGAACAAGGAAAACTGATGGAAAACGGTACGCATGAAGAGCTAATGAAGGAAGATGGGATCTATGCAGATTTATACAACACCTATTATGTTCATCAAGGCTTGGAGGAGATTGATATTAAACCTGAAGAACTTGAACCAGAAGAACTTGAGGAAGACCAAACACACTCCAAGAAGATTCCTATGGGACATTTGTCCCCTGGAATGTCTCCTGAAATGATAGCTCATATTAAAGAAAGAGCAAAAGGAAAATCTCCTAAAGAAATAAAAGCAATGATGAAAGAAATCAAGAAGAAGACTGGACAAGAAGTTCCTGATGACGTAAGAAAGATGTTAAAACAAATAGCAACAGGTGAAGAAACAGACGCTGCATCTATACATACACAGGGAGACATGAAGAAGAAAGAGAAGAAGAAAATGCATGGAGATTAAAACTCTCTCATTCTTATTTTTTCAATTCAATAACTAATCTTTCTGTTATGTTAACTAGTTTTTCCAAACACAGCTTTAAAGAGTTTGAAAAATCGTTTCCGATTAAATTTCTCAAAGATTTTCCAGGTTTCAATATAATTAAGAATTCGGAAAGAGAGTAGAAAAGATCTAATCCTTCCAATGTATTCAATTCAATTCCTCTTTTATCTAAATATGTTTTCCACATAGTTCTTCTAAAATCAGTGAAATATTCCCACCAATTCCAGATTCTAAGACCCCATTCAAAGAAATTAAATTCCCAAACAGGATGTCCATACATTACAGTTTCCCAATCTAAGATTCCTGTAATTTTCATATTGTCTTTTGATTCCACAAGGATCTGATCTTCGTGAATGTCTGCATGAACAAGAACATGAGAAAGAGAAACTAACTCTGTTAAGCATTGATTCCAAATAGATTTTGTTTGATCTGAGTCAAGGATTCTCAATAATTCTTTATGAGATTTTCCCGCATACTTAATTACTTCTTGATGAACATGATTAACTGCCTTTTGCATTGTTTTTGGAGATAATAACTGAATCTCCCATTTGTACTGATTTTCATCAAAAAGCTCTGTTCTTTGCATGATTTTTCCAGGAAGTTTCTGTATAGGGATTTCATGCCATAAAGCAAAAACAGATGATAGATTGGTAAGCATTCTTGAAACCTCTTTTAAAGTAACATCTTCTTCTATTTTTGAATAAGGGATTCCTTTTAATCTCGATGCAACTGTAAAGTCATAATAGTTTATTTTATCATCCTTAACTTTCTCGAAAAATCTAGGAACAGGAAGATTCGGATAATCATTGAACAATTCATAAACTGTTGTTTCCATATCTAACCAAAAAACACCACTAGGATCTCTGGGAAAGAGGAAGACTTTATCTTCTGTATATAAAACCAATTTTCTCCATCCATCAAAATTGGCATGAAGTTCAGTTGGTTCTATATTGAATCTTTTACAAAAGAATTCTAGCTGCTTATAATTTAAAATACCATAAATTCTGTCATCTACTTCCATTTTTCCATTTCTATTTTAACATTCCAATATATTATTTTAACTCTCAATGTGAATAGGCATTCTGGTTTTGTCGATAGATTTATTATCGCACCACATATCCTAAGAAATAATGAGTGAAGAAAATCATAAAGGAGAAGCAGTTGCTGCAATCCAAGCTATGAACCGAAAGTGGTATAATCATCGAATATTCTTAGCTATAAGCCTAGCACTTGGTCCCTTAACTTTCATTGGTGGTTCCTATGGTCCACTAGCTTCAAATCGAGCAATATGGTACCAAGCAGTATTCTTTCTTTTTGCTGCTGGATTTTTCGTTGTTTTATTCTCTTACTTATTCAATCTCTTATGGATTGTACTTCTATTCCCTAAAAGAAAGGATGAGGGAGCTAAACGAAAAGAAGCTCGAAAACAAGCAAAAATAGACTTTTATTCCAACTGGAAAAATAGATTGTTTTATGGTATAGTACAGGTTCTACACAGTTCAGTAGTGATTGTTCTATTCATACTCATTTCACAAGGAATAATATTAATTGATTATGTCCAGTATATGTACATTGTTATTGGATTCTTACTTTTCGCAAATTTGTTCTTGTTCTATGATCGCTTTACTATAATCTTCATTCAGTCTCTTCCATCGCAAATCGAAAATAAGAAGATGTTTATCCTAAAATCCATTGGTCTCTATATACTCTTAATCCCTCTCTATCCTATCCTCCTCCTCATTATTTTTGTAGATATATTCAGATTAATCACTGTTGAAGATAAGGATAGTCAAGATCTGTTTACTGCCCGAAGCACAATGTATATTGAAATATTCCAGTGAGAAAACAAAAGAGCGTATTTACAACAGATAGTCTCACATGTTACCATAAATCAGAAATCGGAATCCCTATAATTATAAACGCATCAAAAATCGGTTACTTATCAACAGAGCTTTCTAAAGAAGTTACAATATACATGAACCCAATAATAGTGGAGATTGATCCTTCCCCTCTTGAAGTTAAAGAACTTAGCGACTTGAATCTGTATATTGATGTTAAAACTCAGATACCTGCTAGTATTATAGCTCCTACTGCTGATATATTTCTAGGCGACGAATTAATTGAAGAGGATTTTGATCTTCCAGCGTCACTTACTATCGATAGTGCTGATCTCAAGACTGGAAATACAACGTTGATAGTTGCAGTATCTGATTCTAATTTTGGGGACTTTATCTTCAGACAAGCGTTTGAAATAAACGTAATCCCTCTGAGAACACTTGAGAAAGTTTATACTTGGATAGAGCAAGCTTTACAATCTACAGCGGTGCAGATCATAGGTTCCTTGGGTATTGTATGGGCATTACTTTGGAAGCAATTTAATCTTCACTTAATTAGAAGATATGTAAGATGCCATTATTGTGGAGAAACCACCAAAAAGAAATTTGCTTTGTGTAAAAACTGTGGTCATGTTCTAAGACCGGAAAAATTGACTTCTGAAGCAAAATCTGATCCTCCAGCTCCTAAACCACCAGAACCTCAACAATCAGAATTTAAACCACCGGAACCTGAAAAAAAGGATGATAGTTATTCTAATTATTCTGACCAGTTTTAGTCATTCCTTTTCTTTTTTTTCTTTATTTTGGAAATTCTTTTACTAGTTTGGTTATGTCATCTCTACAAGGGGCGGGGAAAATTAATAGATTATTGTATTTTGGCTTTGTTAACCCCGCAACAATTTCAGACACTTCTGATAGTTGTTTAAGAGACCCATCTTTCATTTTCAGCATAATAGCAAATCTATCTTCTTCATCAAAAGTAGTATAGTATCTGCTAATGAATTGATCGACCTCCCAGCTAATTGTTGGATAACCATGCTTCCGAACGATAAAATTAATTTTTTCCTCATTCTCGATTATGTTTTGTGCCATTTCTTCTGTCAGTGGTATACTCTTGTATAGATTCCTATGCAGGATGTCTTTCGCTAGTTTTTGGATAAATGGATCATTTTCTTCTTTCTTTGCTGAATATTGCAACTGTGTGTAGATTATATCATCAGTAAGTCCCATCAAGGATTTCCAATATGGTTTATCAACAAAGTCTTGAATGAAAGGTAAAACAACTAAATTATGTTTTTCTTCTGTTTTCTGAATTACTTGAGATATGAACAGCTTCAACATATATTCCCAGCATCTGACAGTTTTGTGGAAATAAACTCGTGTAAATTGCATATAGAGTGCTATAACTACTTGCTCAATTGATTGTAATCCTTTTTCTCTGATAACCATTAATCCATCTGGTGTAAGTTCTAGCATAGCAAACAATCTTTCGAGATTATACATCCCAAAAGAAACACCAGTTGCAACTGAATCTCGCATTAAATAATCTAACGCATCTGCGTCCAGTTGGGAATTTATAACTTGATTATAGAAGGGCTTATCTTCTACACTTCTCCCTTGAATCAAATCTGCGATTCTATGACAATTAAATCCTTCTTTTTCTAAAATTGTTGCAATCTCTGATGTGCCATCTAAAACGATCTGTTCAGATAGATTTTCATGTCTCTCAAAAGCTGTGAATTTCTCTGCACAATTGGGATTTTCTGAATTTCTGCAAAGCATTCTAATCGTATCTTCGAACATGTGACTGAAAGGTCCATGTCCAATATCATGAATTAATGCAGTGAGAATAACTAAAGTTTTATCGTCTTTGGATAGAATATCTGGGTGTTTATGATTTAACTCTGATGCAATACCATTTGCTACATGACTCGCTCCTAGACTATGCATAAATCGACTGTGTGTGGCTGAAGGATATGAAATTGAAACGCCACCAAGTTGAATAATTCGTCTCAACCTCTGGAATTCCCCTGTATCTATAATATCTATAAAGAGTTTTTCAGGAACATCAATGTATTTGTGTACTGTATCAGCTATGGATCTGTAAACTGTCATTGGAGTTCTGTAACATTAACTATAAAATAATGTTTTGGGTTCACTGAAAATTAATAATAAACAAAAATTGATATACTCTTTTTTTGTCTAAATTCTAATGAATGTTGGTATAATAGGTACAGGATATGTTGGATTAGTAACAGGAGTATGTCTTGCTAGTAAAGGACACAAGGTTTTTTGTGCTGACGTAATTCCTGAAAAAATCGAATCTATAAACAAAGGTAAATCTCCTATATTTGAAGAGGGATTAGATGATCTGCTTCATACAGCTTTAGAAAGTCAACTGCTTGAAGCTACAACTGATGTAGACTACGTTATAGAAAAATCAGATGTCATCTTCATTTGCGTAGGCACTCCTTCTTTACCTGACGGTTCTATGAATTACGAGTATGTAGAAGAAGCTGCAAGAAATATAGGACGAATCCTCAAAAAACAACAAAAATTCAAAGTGATCATTGTCAAGAGTAC
>JAGLTP010000037.1 GCA_023135215.1 Candidatus Heimdallarchaeota archaeon | reverse complement strand
GATCTTCCACGAGCACGAATTGTACATTCATTTTCACCTTTGTTGAAGATTGTGACAATAACAAGGCAATAGTTCATAGTACCTTTTCTACCGATGTAAACAGCATTTTTCTCTTGTTTAGACATGTTGTTCTTCTCCGTATTTTGAAAGAGGTTAATGACATAATGGTACTAACTCTTTTAAATCTTATTTTTCAATATAAAGATTAAAAGAAAAAGCTGATATCTAATAAAATGAAAGATATTGTAATTCTTTTTATATTTACTTAATTCTCTCTATCTTGCGTTCTTTGAATGATTCTTCAAAATCCTGATTGTAGAGTGATTCATCATATTCATAAGTATATTCTCTATCTTTAGGAACAACAATTCGTATAGCATCATCAACTCTTTCCATTTCAGCTCTCAATCCTGTCTCATTGAAAATTTCTCCTTCAGCTGTCCAACATAAAGGTTCTTCATCTGTTTCTACAACAAGCTTCTTTCCTCTTGAAAGCCAAATACCTCTCATCCCAACATGATTTCCAGAACTAGCTTTGAGTAGCATCTTTAACCTTCTTAATCCTAACATTCCATGAACGATAACTATTCCCAAATCTTTGTTTTTCTGAGAGAAATAAGGATTACCAGGGAGAACCTCATATCCAGCAATAACATCACCTACAGCAGCAAAAGCATTTGTTAAATCTTCCACTCTTATTGGTTCTTTATCATCAATGGTTATTGTACCTGCTAGGTTCTTAGATTTTAGAACATATTTTACTGCAAGGTAGTTATATTTTATTGCTCCTACCTTCATCCATTTCATTTCATTTAGAGCAGCTGCTGCAGCTTTTGCTGTAAATCCTCCATCAGCCATATCTAAAGCATAATAACTATTATCTCCTGTACATTTAATTGCGGGAAAACGATCCACATGACCCTCTGCAAATATTTCCAAACTGCTTTCCAGATCATAAGGGATGGAGTGAGTTCTGTGAATATCACACATAGAACCAGCAGATAATAATCCTAGAGTTACATCAGGATGGTTTACAACAACATCTCCAATGTTTGTTGCAGTTCCGTCTCCTCCTAGAGCTACAATAGTTTTGTATCCATCTTTGATAGCTTTTGATGCAAGATCTACTTCATGACGAGGGATTTCAGTAAGTACATATTCAAAATCCCCAATATGGTTTTTTGTAATTTTCAGAATCTTATCTAGATTCTTCCCTAATCTTCCAGAATTGGCATTTGGGTTAATAATGACAAAAGGTTCCTTGCTCATTGATTGTAGAAGTTTGGGCTTATTTATAAAATTAATCTACTTTTGAAGCAAAAACTTATTTCTCTCGAACTACACAAGAAATGGATAGGTTTTAAAATACGTATAGCTAAGAAAAATTGTGATAAAATGATTTGTCCCCAATGTGGAACTGAAAATGCCGATAATGCAAGATTTTGTGGAAAATGTGGAAGAGAACTAGATGTTCAACCACAAGAACCAGCTCAACAGCAAGAATATCAAGAAAAATCCAATAAATTTGTCAGATGTGCAGACGATAAACAACTCGGAGGAGTATGTTCTGGATTTGCTAAATATATCGACGCTGATGTCAGCTTAGTGAGAATATTAACTGTAATTAGTTTTCTAATCTCTGGATCAGTTACTTTCTGGGCTTATATTCTCTGCTGGATTATTGTACCAGAAGAGGAATGTGGTCAAAGATAAGCCCATCCTTATTTTTCTTTGAAAAATTCTTCTAATTTACTATTTTTTTGACGTTTAATTAATGGAAAAATTTCTTCCCATTTAATCACTCTAGATACCAGTTTATGATCAGTTAAATATTTCAGAACCTTTTCCGGAAAATCTGGAGCAATTAATATACCCTTAACTTTCTTTTTTTCTTTTTCTTGAAAGAATTCAATGTAACGTTTTAATTGATGAGCATCTTGTGGAGTAGCTTTACGTTTCTTGACTTCTACAATTGTTTCTCCTTCTTGTCCTATTCCCCTAATATCAACTGGTCCAACATCTGTATTATATTCTGTTTTAAGAACTTGAAAACCAGATTCGATAAGTTCAGGATTAGAAACAAGATATTTCACTAAATCACTCTCATCTCCATAGATTTCTAATTCGGTTTCATCATAAGCATGCCAAAGTGCAAGAAATCGTATGTTTGAGAAAAGTATTGTTAGTGTTTCTTCTGTCTTAGTTCTTCTGGTGAACATTTCCAACATTTCTTCTTTTGTTTTAAATTGAATAGGTCCAGCTTGAGGTTTTTGCCAATTAAGAGGTTTAACACCTGTTGGTCCATGCATTATAATGGATAGATCTTTCTTTATTACTAGAAATCGATCTCCATCCTCTAACGTTGATTTGATTCTACCATCGAAGAAAGCTTTACAGTGTCCAGCAAGGATAATCATTTTTTCTCCTAGAACAGAATTAAGTCTCTTAGCTATTTCTGTTATTGAATCAAGTGATAGAATTTCGAAGTTGGTTATATCCATTGAAAATCATCCTGCAAGGTAATTTCTAATCGATAAAGGTTAAGTTTGTTTTTATATTTATTTACAGCTCAACATTTTAAAAATTATATAAAAAACTATAAATGAGCAAGTAATGAAGATATTAAATATCTAATAGAAGAAGTGAGAATTAATGGCTGAGATTATCCAGATAATGTTGTATATACAAGTTGCCACAGTTATTGGTTGTTTAGCTTACAGCGCAATTATTGATCTTATCAAGAGAGAGATATCAGATATTCCTTGGATAATTATGGCAATAGAGGGGATTATAACTACTATAATCATACTAATATTTTCCAACAGAAGCAGTCTCTACACAAGACAACAAGTGGGAATATTGGTAGCTATTAATCTGGTTATTGGACTACTCATGGGATACTTACTCTATTATACCGGAGTAATGGGAGGAGCAGATGCGAAAGCTCTAATGGCTCTTTCAATAAACACCTCTGTTTACCCTTTTCTAATAGCTGTTACTCAACTGGATGTATACAGGTTTATGCCTTCTGTTTTCAACATTTTCTTTAATTGGTTGTTAACAATGGTGATTATCTATCCCTTACCGCTTCTGTTTTACAACATCTACTTAAAAGCCAAAGGAGCAAAACTTTTCGAGGGGACTACTGCTAACTTTGCTAGTAAAATTCTTATGATGATTTCAGGGTATTTGATTCCGACTGCTAAAGCTCTAAATAGAACTGATATAGTATATTCTGAAACATTTGATGAAGAAGAAGAAAAGTGGGAAATCAAGCACTTCATGCAAGTGCAAGAAATAGAGGAAGAAGAGGAATTCAAGAAAGAAGTAGAAGAGAAGATAAAGGAAACTGGAAGGAAAAAGATCTGGGTAAAAGTATTACCACCAGGAATTGTATTCCTCTTGATAGGTTACATAATCAATATAGTGGCAGGGAACATTCTATTCCTCATCTATCATTTCGCTTTGTAGTAATTCTGGTTGAACTAAACAAATTTATAGGAAACATCAATTGTTTAAACGATTGAAATGGAACCCAAAGAAATGGCAGAAAAAGCCATAGAAATGGTTAAGAACAAAAAAACAAATGAAATTGTTCCTTTTATTGTAAGTAAATTTGATGATGAAAAAGAAAGACTCAAAGCTCTTATTAGTGTCCAGATACAAATGAAGGAAATAGGAGGGGGGTATCCTCCTGTTGGAGAGCAAATTAAAACAATCGATGAAATAATAACTTATTCTGAAAAAGCAATCAACTACGCTCTAGAAAAAGGAAATAACCTAACAGCAGGAATCTTGAATCATAATGTTGCATCATTTTGCTTTCCAAACATGGATGATGGAGTAGATGAAAGATTAGTTAAACAAGGTTACAGTGCAGCAGTTAATGATTTTGAAATAAGAAAGAAGATAGGAGATAAGGGACCTATGCTGTGGGCTAAGTGGTTAGTAGGTGTAGCTGAATTTATCAAAGGCGAAACAGAGAAAGGAATCAAAACTCTAGATGAAACAGCCAAGCTAGCACAAGAAGATCCAGAAACAAAAAGCATAGAATCTTGGAGTAAGTTAATGATAGGAAAATTCTACTTCAAATCTGATCCAAGTAAGAGAGATTTAGCTATAGAAGTTATGGAAGAAGTCAAAGAAGAATTTACTTCTCAAGAAGATAAATGGGGTCTGGAAACATTAGAAGGAATAATAAAAACTTATTTCTAAAAAAGGGAGAAAGGTCTCCCAATAAGATTTTTTTATAAACTCATTTCATGCTTTAGTTCAAGCTCTTTCTCTATTTTGTTTATTATATCCCCAGTAATATAATCTAAGACTTCTCTTTGATTAGCTTGTAATCTATGACATCGTTTAAAGTAAGTCAAAATTGCATTTACATCTTTTTGTAGAATACGATATGCTCTAGTTAAGGGGATCAATGGAGAACCTTTATCTATTGAGTCTTTCAAAGCGAATTTTTTTGTTTGTAGAAAATCAATTACTACTATTTCCTCATCATGAAGAATAATATTATGTTCACTGAAATCTCCATGAACATAGTGCAATTGAAAGGTATCATAAAGGAAATCGATGCACCGCTCCATTAGATCAGACGGATCATCAAAGTACTCCTTTGAGAAATCTTTCAACAGAGGTGAAGGTCCTGTATTATCTCCAATTAATTCCATTGAAAAACTGAAATCATGCCACTTGAAAGGTTGAGGGACTGGTAAACCTAACTCGAACAAATCCAACGTTTTGTAGAACTCTAATTTTGCAAATTGCTTAATTACTTCGTAAGGAGATGTTCTAAAAGTACTGTTTATTCTTTGTCTATGTATTGTTCGGAATATCTTATAGCTTTTTAGAGCAACTTGACGTTCTTCATGATCTATTCCCCAGCAAACAAAGGCTTCCTTTCCTTGTCCTATTACTTGATAAGCTTCCTTGATAAGATTATTGTCTATAGCTTCCGCTAAAGCCTCTTGAGGTGTGAGCTCATATGCTGAAACTCCTGTTTCACGCCACATCCAATATTTTTCGTTCATCACTTGTTATGCACATCCTTAGGAAGTATCAAGACAGAATAAAATGAATGCAGAGAAAATGTTGCTATTTTAGTAAAAGTAGTCAAGAATAAGAGATTATCTCGAGAATCGAGGTGTCACTGTATTTAGCAAACGAAGACCAACAATTTTCTCTGTGATATTATTTATCGCTTTCATTTTGCTCTATGACACCTCCTTACTGTACTGAATAGAAATTAAAAACTACATTTATAAAAATTTCTAAGTCTGGCAATAGGCGTACCTATTCCTCTGCTATGACTCGTTGCATGTATATATTACAGTCTTTACACACTAAAAAATCGATTGAATCCTTGTCCTTATAGTATATTGTATAGAACATTGGTTTCTTGCATTTACCGCATTTGATATCAGATTCCTCTTCAGATACAAATAACAATTTTTTCATATCTACTTTGGGTGTTATATATCTGTTCATCTTACTCTCCTAGTTTGTGTGAATCTTATATTTGAATAAATTAGCACACGGTTATTTATATATATTTTTTTTTGAGTAAAAATGTCCTTAAAGATAAAATTAGATAAATCATGAATAAACATATATATGTGAGAATAATTGCTCTCTACGTTATGATTGGAGATATTTACAACATAAAATTCATCCTCCCTAACATCGGAGAAGCAGAAGGAGAACTAATTAGAATAAAGGGACCTCATCTTACAGAACTTATAAATCGTGAACTTCCAATTAATTCTAGGGCATTAAAACGAGAAAATCTTTTCCTCATTCCTGTGAATTTTATTTATGCTATTGAAAAACCTACTACCACTGCAAAGAGGGGAGATATCGTTTTTGAACCAAAATCCAAAGCTATAATCATACTTATAGAGGACAGGAAATTTGATTCAAAAATTGCTGTTATAGGTTCGATAGTTAAGAATTTTAAAATTTTTGATAAGCTAACCCAATCTACTGGTGTACGCATAGAGAGTCTGAATGAGTAAA
>JAGLTP010000369.1 GCA_023135215.1 Candidatus Heimdallarchaeota archaeon | reverse complement strand
AAAGTTTGAACAAGTTTTTTAAACAACAATCAAATGAAAAAAGTGATAATGTATGAAGTTTATGATTGGTGGTTTAGGAAACTGGTATAATGATTTTAAGTTTGTTAGTAAAATGGTTCTCAAAGCCGATGAATTAGGTTTTGAGGGAGCTCTAATGCCTGATCACTATATGTGGGGAACAATGGGTGGGAGAATGACTCGTCCAGACAGGTTCGTGACTGTGGATACTTGGATAGCATTGACACACCTTGCTGCTCAAACAGAGAATATTAAGTTGGGCACGCTTGTTACACCAATACCTTTTCGTCCTCCTGGTATAATGGCAAAGATGGTTTCGACACTTGATGTCCTTTCTAATGGGAGAGTTATTTTTGGTGTTGGAGCTGGATGGGCCCAAGAAGAGTTTGATGGATATAGTGAGTGGAACTCTCCAAAAGTAAGAGTAGACAAAACAGAAGAAGGTATAGAATTGATGACAAAACTTTGGACAGAGGATGAAGTTAATTTCGATGGCAATTATTACAAAGCAATTAATGCTGTAATTGAACCTAAAACTGTTCAGAAACCTTATCCTCCACTTCTCTTTGGAGGATCAGGGAATCGAATGCTTTCTCTTGCAGGTAAATATGGTGATATTGTATTTATACCTCCCTGGGGAGGACCTGAAAAGATTGAAGAAGGAAGAAAAAGAGTCATGACATCTGCTAAAATTATGAATAGGGAAGACGAAATCTCATTCATGTCTGGTACGATGATGGGACCTCAAGTGAATGAAATAGACGAATATAGTAAGCGAGTGGAATTAGCAGTAAAAAGTGGAGACCGATATTTTCTGCCTTCTTTTGGCAATAGAGAAGACAGCTTGGAACTTATGATAAAATTCGCTAAAGAAGTCATACCTTCTTTCAAATAATTCTTAGATCTTCAAGTTGGGATAAACTCCCTTAACAGATCAAAAAATAGGACCTATGAAGTAGTATCTGAGAGGATTTCTAAAGAACAATGACTTTTGTGCTATTTCACTATCTTGAAAACTTCATCTTTTGGTCTTACTCGGTCTGGTACTTTGATTCCTACTTGTTGTCCTTTCTTTACAGAATCAACGTTTTCTCCTTCAATTTGCATTGATTTAACTACAATTTCAAAATTAGAAGTAGCTCCTTGAAATAGTAGTTTATCACCTACTTTTATATCTCCAAGTACATCCAATGCTGCAACACTAGGTTTAGCATAAAAAGTGAAAACTTCACCCACTTTCTTTTTACTCAATTTTGTCACCAAGCTTAATTATACCAACAATTGTTTTAAATTTTTTTGAAAAAAAGAGAGATAAAGACTTCTTCCTAGACCAATCTCACAATATTTAGTATGATTAAAACTATTGATGTGGTCAAAATTGCTCCAAACATTCCTACAAAAGACCATTGTTTTTTCTGACCATAGTATCCTGATGAGTTTATAACCGCGTAGATAACCAAACCCATTGATAATATGAACAAATGAG
>JAGLTP010000368.1 GCA_023135215.1 Candidatus Heimdallarchaeota archaeon | reverse complement strand
GCATCTGTTTTTGACTGGACAGAGAAAGAAGAAGTAGCACGTCCTGAATATGAAACTATGGCTATGTTCGGAGGAAACGTAGGAATCAGTGACCATGAAACAATAATAAGAGCGAATTATTTGTGTAATCAATTAGGCTTAGATACTATTTCAACTGGAAGCGCTATAGCCATGGTTATGGAAGCAGTAGAAAAAGGTCTTATAAAAGGATCAGAATTCGAGGGAGTTGAATTTGGTAATGGAGAGAAAATCTTCGAAATGCTAGAAATGATAGCATACAGACAAGGATACGGAGAAATATTAGCAACTGGAGTAGCTCAAGCAGCTAAACATTGGGGAATAGAAAAGTTAGCTATACATGTGAAAGGTTTGCCTTTCGCTGCATGGGATCCTCGAGGTCGTTTAGGTTTAGGGATGAGTTATGCAACTGCAGCTGTGGGAGCGAGTCATCTCAGAGGGTGGCCACAGACTTCTGAAATTCCTGATAAAAGTGCTGTAGATGTAATGAATTCGTTGATTGAGCAACAGGATTACAAGTCACTACTAGATTGTTTAGTTGTTTGTACTTTTTCATATGTGATAGAAGGTGGTTTTACTTTTGAAGATAAACAAAATATTCTTTCTGCTCTTTGGGATAGAGATGTATCACGTGAAGAGATGATGGAGATAGCTCAAAGAATATGGATAACTAAGCGTCTTTTCAATATCAACCAATACGAAGATGAAAAGCCTATAGACTATGATATCCTTCCAAAGAGATTTATGAACGAACCTTTACCATCAGGAAGAGCTAAAGGAAGTAAAGCATTCATTAGTGAAGAAGACTACAATAAATCTTTACAATTGCTTTATAAGAAACGAGGATTAGATCAATCTGGAATTCCAACTAAAGGAGAGATTGATCGACTAGAAATAGAAGATTAATCCTCTTCCCATCATATTCAAGTTGATCTGTAAATGAAATTCGGATATACAGTAGAAAATTTTAATGCTAATCTAGATAGGGATTACTTAATCAAAACTGCTCAAATTGCTGATGAAGCTGGTTTTGAATCTCTCTGGACTGTAGATCATATAATGCAACCCAATGAAAAAGGTTTGACTATTTTCGAAGAGACAACTACTGCCATATACAACAACATAGCAGAACCTCTAACAACAATTTCTTTCCTAGCTGGTCAGACAAACAAAATTAAATTTGGTATTTCAACATTAGTTCTCCCAATTAGAAATCCTATAATTGTTGCTAAACAGTTAGCCACTCTAGACTTTTTAACAAATGGAAGAGTTGTAATGACTTTTGGTGCTGGATGGAATGAAACAGAATTTTCTTTCCTTGGTGAGAGTTTCAAAAAACGAGGAAGTAAGCTTCGGGAAGGATTACAAATCATAAGGGCATTGTGGAATGGAGAAACGTCCTTTGAAGGTAGATATTATCAGTTTCAAAATGTTAGTTTCAAACCTCTAAGATCAGAACTATCTCAACTTCCATTAATTGTAGCTGGTACATCTGAGTATATGGTAGAAACAGCAATAAAATTTGGAGATGGATTACACCCAGCAGGTGCAACAGGAAAAGAGATTCAAGAAATAATTTCTCCATATGAAAATCAACTAGAAGGAAGAGAATTTTTCTTATCAGTTCATTTTGATGTATTCAAAGATACAGATTTAGAATCAGTGATAAATGAATATGAAGAAAATGGGATTCATAGAGTAGTTTTGGATGTAACTAGAGGAGATATCAAACCTGAAGCGAGAATGAGTTTCCTAGAAAACTTGTGTGACTTTGTAAAAAAATACTAGTAATATAGTATATCTAAAAACTAATGTTGATTAGCTGAGTTTCTCGAAAGATTTTTATTCATTTTTAGTATAATGTTCTTGATTCTAAGCATGAGTTATGTTTTAATGAAAATACTTGAATCTGCTCCTTATCGATATGATAGAGGGATAAAGATTCTCACCTTAGGAAGAATTGACAAAGCATATGACAGACTAGTTGAAAATATAAAGAAAGATGACAGAGTTCTGGATATAGGTTGTGGAACTGGAATGTTATCTTTCAGAGCAGTTCTAAGAGGAGCAACTGTTACTGGTATTGACATTAATCCAGAAATGCTCGAAATCGCAAAAAAAAGAACTGCTGAACTCGAAGTAAAAGACAAAATAGAATTCCTTGAAATGGGAGTTGCTGAAATGGATCGCTTCGACAATGATTCTTTTGATGTTATAATGAGTGGTCTATGTTTCTCTGAACTAAGCGAAGATGAAATCTCCTTCACTTTGAAACAAATTAAGAGAACATTAAGCAAAGAAGGAAAATTCCTCTTAGCAGATGAGATAAAAAGTAGGTCAATATTTAAGAAAATTATCAATTGGTTTCTGAGGATACCACTTGTAATGATAACCTATATTCTAACTCAAACCACTTCTAAAGCTATAAAGAATATTGAGAATAGAATAACAGAATCAGGTCTCGTAATTCAAACACGAAATTCAAATTTCCTAGATAACTTCGTTGAGTTAACTATAATCAAGGAGGATAAAAAATGAGAATTTCTTATTACATTTATTTTGGTTTAGTCACAATTGTAGAGACACTTATGAGAATGTTTCCTTTTCCAGCTAAAACTGGATATCAAAGAGTAGGCAATCCTGATGAAAATTCTCCGGTTTTGTTAACATGTAATTTTCATCTGACAATCTTACGGTTGAAGAAAGCTACTAAGGGATTGAATTATCATCTTCTGATCGCAAATAGTAAGGGAATCAATGTTTGGTGCGCTGCAACAGGAGATAGTCTCAACAACCACTCTGTGATATCTGTAATTAAAACTAGTGGAATAGAGGACAAGGTAAATCATAAGAAGGTAATCATGCCCCAATTAGCTGCTCCTGGTGTAGAATCAAAGGTAATACTGAAAAATGTAGGATGGAAAATTCTTTGGGGGCCAGTAGATGCGAAGGATATTCCTGAATTTTTCGAATCAAACTTCGAGAAAACAGATGAAATGAAACAAGTAGAGTTTAGACTTGTTCAAAGAATAGAAATGGCAATCATGTGGATTTTTCTTGCTGCTATGGTCATAATGCCAATCTGGGGACCTATATTTAAGCTTGAAGCTGCGTTCTTATTGGGACAGATTTGTTTAATTTATTTCTCAGCGCTTATCTCGTTTCCAATCTTTGAAAGAATCTTTCTGAAAGAAGTAGAAAAGAAAAAAGCTTTTTTGAGTTTAGGGAATCTTCTGGTTTTTCTGATAAATCTTGTTTATGCAGCTATAGGTGTAGTATTGTATGTAATTATCTATCAAAAAGATTATTCGTGGATTCTGCTTAGGTGGTGTATAGTATCATTTCTATTAGTTTTGTTGGTAAATATGGAACTAAAAGGATCCTCTCCGACTTACAAAAGTGATTCCCATGCAGACAAGCTTTTTAATGTAGAAATCGATTTAGAGAAGTGTAAGGGAACTGGAATTTGTGTAGATGTTTGTCCACGTAATTGTTATGTACTCGATTCAGAACAGAAGAAAATAACTATGCCACATAAGAAATATTGTGTTCAATGCGGAGCATGTATTGTTCAATGTCCATTTGATGCTCTCTATTTCATAAATAGAAAAGGTGACATTATCCAACCAGAGACAGTAAGAAAGTTTAAACTTAATTTAATGGGAAAAAGAAATTAAAAAAAGATTGAAAGTTCCTTATCTTCCTCTTATTATTTCAAATTCATGATTAGTATGTCGTTGAAAAACAATCTTTATAAGAATTCTAATTTTTCTTCAAGCATGAATAACAAGCTCCTAAGAATTAATTTAACTAATGAAACAACTAAGGTTGAAGAAATACCTGAATCAGTTGTTTATGATTACATGGGGGGAACCGGATACATAACTTATTTCTTGTATAAGGAAATAAGTCCAATGATAGATCCTTTATCTCCTGAAAACAAAATCATCATTGCTCCAGGTCCTATACAAGGTTCGAAGATTCCAGTCTCTGGACGATATGCTATGGGGACTAAGGGACCTTTAACAGGATTATATCTTGATAGTAATGCTGGGGGTTTCTTTGGACCTGAAATTCGTTTTGCTGGTTATGATTTAATTATCATTGAAGGTAAGTCTGCTAAACCAGTATATATTGCAATAAAGGGTGATGCTATTGAAATTAAAGATGCAGCTGATTTATGGGGAAAATTCGTCTATGAAACTGAAGTTTTAGTTAAAGCATTAGAAAGAGAACCAAAAATGAGGATATTGTCCATAGGACCAGCTGGAGAAAACCTTGTTAAATTTGCTTGTACAACTTCCGATAATTTTCGAAATGCTGGAAGAGGAGGATTAGGGGCAGTATTTGGTTCTAAAAATCTTAAAGCAGTTGCAATTAAAGGTTTTACTCGTCCAACTAATGGTAACCAAGATAAAATTAATACTATCAGGAAGGATATTATTCAAAGAGCAAAAAACGCAAAAGATGATGGCCATTTACTTCATCAACATGGAACTAGCTGGCTAGTTAAGGAAGCCAGTGATCTTGATCACTATCCAACTCGTAATTGGCAGGCAGGGGAATTTGAAGATATAGATAAATTGAGCCACGAGATATTTGAGAAATACAAGCGTTTCAGAAGACCATGCTATCAATGTCCTATTGGTTGTAGTGAAACTCTTGATGCATCTATTTTTGATTGGGTTGCGAAGGATAAAAAGGAAATAGCTAAACCTGAGTATGAAACATTAGCTATGTTAGGAGGAAATTGTGGAATTAGTGATGATGAAGCAGTTATTCATGCTAATTATCTCTGTAATCAACTTGGACTAGATACTATTTCAACAGGGAGTGCCATTGCAATGATAATGGAAGCAAAAGAAAAAGGATTAGTAGAAGGAGAGGAATTTGATGATGTTGAGTTTGGTAATATTGATAAATTTCTAGAACTTATTGATATGATAGCATGTCGTAAGGGTATAGGAGATATTTTAGC
>JAGLTP010000367.1 GCA_023135215.1 Candidatus Heimdallarchaeota archaeon | reverse complement strand
CAAGACAATATACATTATACACGCCAACTAAATTAAAGTCCTGATTGATCAATACAAGAGTGGGATTAGAAAATGCCCCATCAACTGTCCAATATTCCTGATAAAGTGCAGCGATTGGATATGGGCTAAAATCCTCCACCCAATGCCAACTAACATTAACTCCGAAATCACGTTCTGCCATTTCGAAACCACTATCTGAAAATGGATTTTTCCTAATATTTATAGTTATGATAGTAACATTAACTTCTGAACTAGAGAGTTTTTCGAGCTGTTTAATCTGACCTTCCATCTCTTCAAGACATTCAATGCAAAGTGGGGTTTCAAGCCCTGTGAAATGAAGAATAATCACATCCCCTTTATAATCACTCAAAGAAAAATTCACACCGCGTTCATCCACAGCAGAAAAAACAATTGCAGGAATTAAATTATTTTCCTCAGCTTCAGCAAAAGGAAAAATAAAAGAACCAATAATCACTAAAAAAAACACCATAGACAATAAAATATTTCCTGATTTCATTTAATCCTCCCACTATTTTCATACCAATAATAAATACCGTCTTTCACCCATTCTTCCATCTCTTTAAAATCAACATCTTGCTCCCAACTATGCCATCCATATACAATACTCCCATTTTGTTCAATCAATGTAAAAACACCAGTTAGAGCAATAATTCCAGGGGAACCATTGGGGTCATACAGATAAGCATCATATGCTCTCTTTTCAACTGAGCCTCCTAATGCGGAGTCTAAATCGTGAAATACAACATGTTCTTTGTATTTCTCCGCTAGATTTATAATTCTATCTGCCTGAGGCTGGCAACTAACGCAGCCTGTGATATGCACTACAAACAACATACATCCTTTCTCTAATGAATCATTCACCCATGCGAGATGAGTTACAGATTGACCACTATTTGGATTTATAGATGGATAATCTACCCAAAAATCATCGATTCCATTACCAACAGTATGAACTGGTGAATAATTCACCAACCAATCCTCATTGTTAGAATCATTATTTGTATCATTGGTGGTACACCCTATCAAGAGTAGAATAATAAATATTGAAAAAATTGCTATCAGGAATTTCTTTTGATTCATCTAACAATCACCATTTCATCTTTTTTATTTGATTATTTTTTTAATTTCATCAACAGTCGGCTTATGACCTTCTATTCTTACCTTACCATCAATAATCACTGCAGGAGTCATCATAACCCCACGATTAATAATATCCTGAAGGTCCTCTACTTTCACAACTTCTGCTTGTATTCCAAGTTCTTCTACTGCTTTTTTAACAACTTTTTCGGTTGCTCTGCATTTTGCACAACCTGGTCCTAATATCTCAATTTTCATGTTTTTCTAACCCCCAATTGATCCATAAATAAATCCAACACCTGTTGCAATTATAACCACAAGAGCAATGAAAACCATAGCTTTTTTCACTCCCATAACTCGACCGATAACAATCATATTGGGAAGGCTAAGCGATGGACCCGCAAGCAACAACGCAAGAGCTGGACCTCCACCCATAAGTCCACTGCTATAACCAAAAAGATTACCAACAATAGCAACCTCCAATAGTGTTGGCATATATAATATTGCTCCAATAACTGATGCTAGGAAACACGAAAATATACTATTCTCACCAATGTATGGGGAAACTGCTACGCCAACAGCAGTACTGGACTCAGAACCAGGAATAAAGAAAGCAGCGACACCTCCAATAATGCCAACTACGAAAACTCCAATTAGGAGTATGGGCAGTATTTTTTTTGTAAGGTCCCATGTTTCCATTCCCCAATGTTTTACTTCATCTTTTGTATAGTAAAAAATTAAAATAACAGATACAAAAATAGTTAGAAGATA
>JAGLTP010000366.1 GCA_023135215.1 Candidatus Heimdallarchaeota archaeon | reverse complement strand
TTAAATTGAGGTACTTATCATCATATACAGTTAAAACATCTTTTGCAGTAAAGGTAGCGCCAACACCGCTTACATTAGTTATTGGATTGTATTCTCCCTCGAAACCTTGATGAATATATGAATCGATTTGTTGAGAATTAAATTCTGAATTAGCAATCGAATAAGGATTATCAAATGAACCTGGATTGGTTAAAGCATTTGAATTTGGGGAATACAAATATGAATTAATACTTAAAACAAATACCAAAGATATAACTGTAAGAGTCAATGTTAGTTTCTTAGGGCTTAATTCCACCTTCATACAATCAGCTCAAATCGAATGTTGATGTTTGTTTTTTTATATTCTACTAATTTTATAACATCCTAGGTTTACACTAATTTCTTTTTAAAATACTTATTTAGGCCAATGAAAAATGAACTTTAAAATTCTGGAGTATTTGCTTAAGAGGAAGAGAGTAAATCCCTACCAGAAGTTAGTTTTTCATTTCAAAGAATGTTTGTGTATATTCGTCAGTAGTTCCTGTTCTAAGGAAATCTTGTTCTACTAAATCATAGATATTTGCTAGTATTTCCTCTTCATCAGCTATCATTATTAGCTCATCTAGTAGTTTTACAGATGTGATATTTTTCTTTTCCTTAAAATACGACATTATTTTTCTTTGTAATTCATTCCTTCCAAAGATTCTTTTCATAGCTTCGCGATTAACTTCAAGAGGATATAGCATCCAGATACTGAATAATTCCATCACTTTCTTAATTATACTCTCTTTGAAATATTCTTGAATCTCTTCAGGACCTTTCCATTCAACACCATCATATCCCAAGATTACATTAAACCACTTTGCTAGTTCTAATACTCCAGCTTCTACAATCGGGCTTGTTTCCGCTTCAGCAAATAAATACACAGTATATGGTCCCAACATTGAAGTTAAAACTGTAAAACTATAATATTGAATTTTGAAAACTTCTGTAGTTCCAAGAGTTTCTTGAATCTGATTCAGTGTTCCTGTTTCTAATTCATCACATATCATCGAAGGATCTATCTCAATTTCACTTTTCAGATCTATCTCAAAAACAGGATTACATTTCTCTGTATGAACAACAAGTATTTTCTTAATCATGAAAGCATCTTGGAATTTCTGACGAAAGCTCAATATTTCTGTCTCCTATGCAAATCTGAACT
>JAGLTP010000365.1 GCA_023135215.1 Candidatus Heimdallarchaeota archaeon | reverse complement strand
AATAATACCAATAATAAATCTTGGATCAGTTAACCAAGCATCGGTGTAAAGTGTAGCTGGGGAATTTAGCCAAGGTAATGAATATGATGATGTTTTTGAGAAAGTAAATATCCAACGAGCTATGATGTATGTATTTGATGTTTGAAAGATTAATCCGAAAATCAAAATAAGAATTGGCATTCTTTTATTTGTTCGTAAGAAAAATGGATAGATGACATCTCTCTGAACATAATGAGCTAACCAGATAAAAAGTAAGATAATTGGAACCAATTCTCTTCTTCTCTCCCCAATTGCAAATAGAACTACAAAAATAATAACAGCAGGAGACTCCATTATAATCCAACCCCATTTGCTATTTATTTTAGGACCCCATCCTTTTCTAACATGTCGTCCGTATGGAGCTGAAACAAAAAATAGTAAGACGAACATAGCAACACCGATAAAACCTGAAGCAATTATCAGTGCGTTAAAAAAGACAAATTCATCCATAGACAGTGGAATAATATAGTTATTTTAAAATCTTTCCCAACTGCAAACCATCTATTTCCGGCAACAGTTTTAAAGAGTCAAAAATAAATATTCAAGAGAGGAAAGTTTTGACAAAAACTGAACATACTAATTCCGAAGTTAAGTTGTTTAGAAATGTTCAGTTTATTTACGAATTAGTTCTAGCAAAGATGGAATTGGAAAGCTTTGGTATTGAATATTCAATGAATGAGAGCTTACGGTCCTTTGATATTACAAAACTTCCAAATCAAGACAAATTCCTAAGTAAAACGGCTTATTTTGAGAATCTAAATGGAACCAGTTCTCTGTATAAAGAAATCATTTCTAGGAATGTAACTAGATCTATCAATCAATATCTAACTCACTGGTTTTATCCATATAAAGGAAAATTTCATCCTCAAATGATTAGAGCTCTATTTAATCATCTTCAAATTCAATCTGGTGAAACAATTCTAGATCCCTTTATCGGAAGCGGAACAACTGCCTTGGAAGCACAACTATTGGGAATAAATTGTTTAGGCGTAGATATTTCTGAAGTGTGTTATTTGATATCAAAAGCAAAGACAGATTCAATCTACTCATTTACTGAAATTAAGAATACATTCATTCAATTAGAAAAACAAATAGATTTTAACATTAAAGGAGAGAAAGAACAGCTCCAATTTGCTTCAAATTTTGTAGAGTCATTAGAGAATGAAAACTGTAAGAACTTCTTCCGAGTAGCTGAATTAATAACTCATAGTGATACAACTAGGAGAAGAAAAAAAGGACCTCTTCATTTGTTTTACAATAATTCAAGAAAGATGTTAAGATCCGTTTCTGACTATGTGGAATTGATTGAGCAATATGATTTGAACTTAGGGAAAACAGATTTTTACATACAAGATGCTAGAGAACTCAAACTGCAATCTAATTCAGTTGATGGTATCATTACCTCTCCTCCTTACTCTATCGCACTTGATTATGTAGAAAACGATAAGCATTCATTTTCTGTTTTAGGTAAGAAAACTGATGAAATTCGGGGGGATTTTATTGGAGTAAGAGGAAAAGGGAAAAGTAAAATTGAATTGTACAATTCAGATATGGCTAAAGCTTATGAGGAAATGGATAGAGTTCTTAAACCAGGTAAGAAATGCGTAATTATTATTGGAAATGCTACTTTGAACAAACAAGAGATCAAAACTGTTGAAATGACAATTGAAATTTTCTCAAAAATGGAGTATTCTCTTGAGAAGAATATAGACAAAATAATATTTGGATTGTATAATGTGATGCAGAAAGAGAATATACTTATTTTTGCAAAATAGATTTAGAAAATGCTATTATTTCTTTAATGAATTGTATGTTTCAATTATTAAATCAATAATTTCTTTTATTGTTATTCCTGGTAAATCAACTTGATATTCTTTGAAAACTTCTTGTAGTTTTTCTGTAATTATCTCTTCTCTTACTTCTTGCAGTTTTAGTTTTTCTTGTATTACTGATAGTATGAAAGGAGGAGATATTGAAAAATCACCTGATAGGATAATTTCAGCAATATGATTATCTTCGAAGTGCGCAAAGATTTGGAATAAACCTCCTTGGAACTTTTTCTCGTTAGAAATGAAATAAGTACCAGATTTGATTTTCTGCTGAAGTATTTCATCTCCCTCACCTTCTACATAGTATAACCATTGGTTCTCTCTATATTGATTATCCAGTTTTTTAATTTCTTTTTTCTCGTCCTCAGATAATTTATCAGGTATTAATTCCACATTTAAGATAGTCTGAAAATTCTCAATGTATTTTGAAATGACTGCTTGTTTGGATGGGATTTTAGGGAGGAAGAAGTCAAAACTTCCCATTCTTTCTTCTAACGTATTAGCTATCTTATCTCTAAATTTCTCTTCAGGAACTTTAAGAATTTGAGACATTTCTCTTGTGGGGAAATCAAAAATGAAATTACCAACAAGTACTCTAGAACTTCCGAAAGAAACCGCACCATTTCCACTTATTTTTCTTCCTTCAGCTATAATATCATTTACTGGGGAATATTGTGCTGGAATATTAAAATCCTGATAAGTTTTTATTACTGGTTGGAGGAAAAATTCATAGAATTCTCTCAAATGCTGAGGGTATTCTTTTTGACTACAAATTAACTGATAGAAAACTTGATTTTGATCAAGATATACAGAACCTCCTCCACAGGCTCTTCTCACTAATGGTAATTCTTGTTCTTTAACATAAGACAACTCTACAGAATTTTCAACAATTTGATGCAATCCTAGACACACAAATGGGCGATTGGGCCAATTAATAATCAGAGTATTGGGAGTTCGTAATCTATCTTGAATTATAGCTAGAGCATGATAAATAGATTGGCTTCTTAACCAAGGTATCTCTCCTAGATTCAATAATCTCCATTCTGTATCCATTTTATTTCATCACTATGTGATTGGATTATTCATAAGTTGCCCATGCAGCTTCATTAGTCAGGAAAAAGAAAACTTCTCCTATTCCATTAA
>JAGLTP010000364.1 GCA_023135215.1 Candidatus Heimdallarchaeota archaeon | reverse complement strand
CTGAAATTCCTGGTAAGCTTATCTTTATGGGAACACCTGCTGAAGAGGGAGGAGGAGGAAAAATCTTTATGATCGATGCTGGACTTTTTAAGAGTGTTGACGCAGCAATGATGTTTCATCCATCCTCAATTTATAATATGGTTGGTAGAGGAGGACTTGCAGTAACAGAGGTTAAAATGGAATTCTTCGGTAAATCAGCTCATGCTTCTTCCCAACCTGAAAAGGGTATCAATGCATTAGATGCGGTTATCCAAACTTTCAATTCTATAAGTGCTCTTCGTCAGCATATTCCTAGTGATGCAAGAATTCATGGCATTATTACTCATGGGGGAATTAAACCAAACATAGTCCCAGATTATGCATCAGCTTCATTCTATGTGAGAGCCTTGGATGATAATTATTGTCAAGAACTAGTAAACAAGGTGGAAAACTGTGCTAAAGGTGCAGCACTGAGTACAGGTGCAGAACTTAAATTTGAGAGAATGGGGCATTCATATAGATCTAGAAATGTTAATCGAACCCTGGGTGAAGTTTTTCTTGAAAACTTAAAAGCACTAGATATTCCAATACGGCCAATTCCACCAGGAAGCGGTTTAGGATCAAGTGATATTGGTAATGTAAGTCATGAAGTTCCAACAATTCATCCATACATTGGTATAAGTGAAACAGAAATTAATGGACATTCAAAGGATTTTACAGTAGCAGCAATTTCTGAATTCGGTCAGGAAAGGATGTTAGTAGCTGCTAAAGCTCTTGCAATGACTGCTATTGATGTTTTTACAAAACCAGAGATTATAGTAAAAGCAAAAGAAGAATTCAATAAAGAAAAATAAAAGATGTGAATCTTCTAACCTAGTTCTTTTTTCGCTTAAACGGTAAAATAATCGGTAGTAAGATTAACACAATAATAACTGGAAGCACACTGAAGTTTATAGTAGCTGTAGTTGAATCTCCAACTTTCATGGAAAGTTGAGTTTCATATGAAGTTCTTATGTTTTCCTTAGTAATCGTATAAATCGTACCTGTACTCATTTTGGAGAGGATTCCACCTTTTGAGAATTCCAGTTCGAAAGTTTCTTCATATCTATCATATCCAAAATATTCGTATGTATCTGTGAGATAATCGTAATCTCTATCTAAGATGTATTCTGATAAATCAAATTGAAATTTCCATCTTGATTTATCTGCTGTGAAAGAGTTTCTAGCAGCTTCAATAGTGTTTTGTCCATTTATGACAAAAGACACTTCACTCAGAAAATCACTGAGGAATACATTTCGAGTCCCAGTACCTGTGTCAACAGTATCTATTACTATATCCCCATCCAAAGCCTTTACAAGATTCTTATTGAAAGCTTCCCAATCTGGATGAATAAAATAAAGAAAACTATAGTGATATATAGCGAAACTTGATAGTAGAACTTTATTAAGATTTGAATCCCAGTAATAGTGAAAATAAAACAGATTGTTAGCCATGCTGAAACTACAAACACTAGCATTGAA
>JAGLTP010000363.1 GCA_023135215.1 Candidatus Heimdallarchaeota archaeon | reverse complement strand
AAAACGAATAAGCGAGAGTAACGCACTTTATCTTGTACTTCTTCAAGGAAATCATCAAACGTATGATGTTGATAATCTAACAGCTTCTGAGATTCATCAGTGTCAAGCCAATTTGTATAATACCATCCATCCTTAGTTTTAGGCTCTCTGAAAACAGCTTCTGGAAGCATACCAATTCCTAAAGCTTGAAAATACTTAGTTAAAAATTCTCGATTTATATATTGACATTTTACTCCTCCACCTAGCATCATAATTTTTCCTTCAGTTTGAGCTGAAACAGCATTGGCAAGAGCTAGTCCTATATCATAAGTGTGAGCAAATTCTATTTTTTGTTCCATCGGCATCTCGTAGAGAAGACTCATTTCATTCTCTCTAAGAGATAGGGAAGGAACTGCAGTGGTTCTAAATATTGTCCAAGGTAAACCACTCTCTTGGATGATTTTCTCTACTTCAGCTTTAGTTTTAGTATAAACATCAGATGGATTAATCGGATGTTCAGCTGTTCTAGGAGATAAATCTGGAGTTTGAGGACCATAGATAGATATTGAGCTAGGAAAGATAATCTTAGGGAGTTTTTTTTGTTTTTTCGCTTCATTCAAGATGTTTTTTGTTCCTTCAATATTTATCCTATAAGCAAGCTCAGGTTTTTTCTCAGAAAGAGGAGGAGTAATTCCAGCCAAATGAATTATACAATCTTGACCTTCTAATGCTTCCGCAATTAAATTAGTATCTAGAATATCTCCGAAAATTGTCTTGAAATCATATTCCTTAAGTAATCGTTTAGCGAGTTTTAGATTTTTGTTTGTCAGTAGATCAAAGCAAGTTACACAATGTTTTGCTTTAGCTAAATTCCTCAACGTACTCTGACCTAAATTGCCAAATGCACCAGTGAGGAGAACATTCATGGAGAGAACTACATAGATTCAAATAAAAGCTTTCTTAAGAAAAAGAGAAAAGAGAGATTATATGCTATTTCTTCTTCTTTGTTGGTTTTGAACCTTTAACAAGAGAGTAAGTTTCAACAGAACTTATAAGTGTCCGAATTTCATTTCCTTTGCTTAACATCTAAATCTTAGAAAAGAGGCAGACTTAGAGGAGAGAAAAATGAATAAAATTAAAGTTACTGTTATTAAGAAAGTAAGTCCAGACCAAATTTTTGATGTACCGATTAAGCATCCTTCAGGAGACACAATTAAGACCTGTACTGCATTTGAAGAGGGAGATGAATTTCTAATCGAGAATCTGAAAAAACCTGAAAAATTCTGTGGATGGGCATGGAGAGATATTTACAAAGATTTATCAGTTTTAGATTTTGGTGGAGATTTTAGTTGGACAAAACCTAACGAAGCAATTACCTGTTGTACTGATGGTATGAGACCAGTTATATTCAAACTTGAAAGAATGGTAGATTAAAATGATAGACAAAGAAGTGGTTTTAACAGAAAAATCACTTCGCAACTATGGAGAATCTTTTCAAGAATGGATTACAGAGATTTTCTTTCTCTACTTAAATTGGAAAGTAAGTGGTTAATTGTAAACAAGGTTTTTCACGGCAAAACCAAACAAATAAACAAAACAGCAGTAAACAAAACGAGGATTAAGAAATGAAACATAAACAAACAGATGACATAGAACTCATAATTAAGACAGTTCAGTATTATATAGACGCTGTTACTAATATTGAGCTTTCAAAAGTGAAAAAAGCTTGGCACACAAATGGCCAAAGGATATTTGTTGATAAGAAAAGCAATGAAATTGTTTTCTTAGAAAGTCCAGTAAAAGATGATGTTAAGAAGATAGAATCTGCACTTAAAGAAACTAAACAAAGATGTTTGATCGAGAGTATTAATAAATCAGGAACTTCAGCAACTGCACGGATTAAGTGGTTTGTTGAGAGTCCTGATTGGATAGGTACTGAGATAAATTTCTTGTC
>JAGLTP010000362.1 GCA_023135215.1 Candidatus Heimdallarchaeota archaeon | reverse complement strand
GCATCAAATACTGTTTTTCCAAACTGCAGAAACTATCTGTTTCATGAAATGCATTTTGTTGTAGGAAATCTTCTTTGATCATCCTTGCTGTTTCCAAAACGATTTTCTCACTTGGAGGTAAAGCGTCTGGTCCAACAAGCGCAACTATATCTTGTAATTCTTTGTCTTTTTGCAGAAGTGCTAAGGCTTCAGCTCTTAATTGTGGAAATTCTGGGCTAACATTTTCAGCATAATATTTCTCTAAATCTGACCAGTATAATGTATAACTCAAAAGGTAATCTATCGCAGGAAAATGTCTTCTACTTGCTAATTCTTTAGATAATGCCCAGAAAACCTTGACAATTCTTAATGTATTCTGTGTTACTGGTTCACTAAAATCTCCACCTGGTGGGCTAACAGCTCCTACAACACTAATACTTGCTTCTCTTGGTTGAGTTCCAATGGTAAGTACTCTTCCTGCTCTTTCATAATATTGTGCTATTCTTGAGGCTAAGTAAGCTGGGAATGATTCTTCACCAGGCATTTCCTCAAGACGACCTGAGATTTCACGCATTGCTTCTGCCCATCTTGATGTACTGTCTGCCATCATAGCGACATCATAACCCATATCTCTAAAGAATTCAGCTAAGGTAATTCCTGTATAAACACTGGCTTCACGTGCAGCTACAGGCATATTTGAAGTATTAGCAATCAATACTGTACGATCCATAAGCGGTCCTCCTGTGTAGGGATCAACAAGTCTTGGAAATTCACGGAGCACATCTGTCATCTCGTTCCCTCTTTCACCGCAACCAACATAAACTACAATTTTTGCGTCTGACCATTTTGCAAGTTGATGTTGAGATACTGTTTTTCCAGTACCAAATCCACCTGGAATTGCACCTGTTCCTCCTTTTGCTATTGGCGCGATAGTATCAAAAATTCTTTGCCCCGTTATTAAAGGAATAGTAGATGGTAATCTGCTATGAATAGGTCTAGGTTGGCGTACAGGCCACTCATGGTAGAATTTCAAATCAACCTTTTCTCCTTCTGGCGTAGTTAAGGTCGCTGCAGTTTCATCTATTGTATAATCACCACGTTTTGCTATAAACTCAATTTTACCATTTACATTAGGTGGAACCATCAGTTTAAAATCGACTGTAGGTGTTTCAGGGATTTCTCCCAGTATATCACCACCAACCACCTTTTCTCCTTCTTTTATCGATGGTTCAAAATCCCATAATTTATTATGATCTAGTCCAGGAATTTCAATTCCTCTAGTTATGAAATCTCCAGCTTTTTGCATAATTATAGGTAGAGGTCTTTGAATACCATCAAAAATCTGGCGTATTAAACCAGGCCCCAGTTCTACTGACAAGGGTGCATGAGTTAGAAATACAGGCTCTCCGGGCTTTAATCCCTCAGTGCTCTCATATACTTGAATGGTTGCAACATCACCAATCAATCTAATTACTTCTCCAACCAGTTTTTCCTCCCCAACTCTTGCTACGTCATAAAGCTTTGAACCTAGCATGTTTGATGCTTGTACGACTGGTCCTGCAATTCTTTCAATTACACCTACTTGATCTAAATCAGCTGCTGTCATTTTAACTACACTCAGTTTGCTACCCAACTTTTGGATTTCTTTTTTTAAGTTTTGTTAAATCAACTCTTGGTTCTAAGTTGTGTTTTCTATTTATCAGCTTAAAATTTGAATAGTGATTGCACCACTGCACATTACATTATTGAACGCTTCTAATTGCTTTGTTAACTATTCTTAATCCTTTATCCATCATTGTATCTGCTCTTTTAGCAGATTTCGCTTCTACGAATATTCTAAAAATTGGTTCGGTACCTGAAGGACGAATTAATATCCAACTTTCAGGATAGATTAATTTGATACCATCAATTGTTAAAATCTCAGCTTTCTCTTGTACATTATCAATAACAAAATCCATTACTTCTTTCTTAAGTGAATTTGGACATTTAATTCTATCCTTTTTCTGATAATATTTGGGCAATTCATTTGCTAATTCACTAAGACTGGTGTCTGATTGTGCAATAATTTCAGCCATAAGGGCAGCAGCCATAGGTCCATCTCTAACACTTTGATGAGGTGAAAAAAACAGTCCACCGTTTTCTTCTCCCCCCAGTAAACTCTTTTCTTGTATCATCTTTCTACTAACGAATATACAGCCCACCGGTGTCCATATTACTTCTCCACCAATTTCTTCAGCAATATCTGAAACAATAAGAGACGAGCTGATAGGAGTAATAAACTTCTTGTTTTTTTTGTCCTTCAGAATAAATTTCTGGAATAAAGCTATTGATATATCTCCATAGAAAACTCTACCTGTTTCATCGCCGAAAATAGCTCTATCTGCATCCCCATCATGAGCAACAGAGAAATTGGCATTGGATATTACTGTTGAATTTGACATGGTTTTCAGATTTTCCAGTGAAGGTTCAACTCCCCTGCCTGGGAACCTACCATCTAATTGACCATTAATTGTTATTGTTTTTATTCCTAACTTTCTCAATAATAATGGTGTAATTAATCCACCTACAGCATTTCCTGCGTCTATCACAGCACAAAGCTTTTTCTTCTCTATACGATCTCTATTTACAAATCCACAAATTCGTTCAATATATTCGTTTTTTAAATCTAATTTTGTTACCTTTTGGTTATTATCCCAAGAAACCAAACCAAATTTCTCATTTTCATAAATTTCTTCAATTTGTTTTTGTTTCTCCAGATCAATTTCAATCCCATCAGAATCAATAACTTTGATACCGTTAAACTCTGGAGGATTGTGGCTTGCAGTAACTACAACACCTAAATCTGCTTTAAGATTGTTAACAGCGAATTGTACTAAAGGAGTTGGGACAACCCCCACGTCAATTACTTCAAATCCACTTGCTAAAAAACTGGTAATTACTCCATGCTTTATGAATGGACTGCTTGTTCTACCATCGGAACCGATTATCATAGTACCCTTGTTTTGAAATGAGGCTGCTATAGCTGCACTTATTTTTGAAACAAAAGTTGGTGTAAAAAGTAAATTTATTTCTCCCCGTATCCCATTGGTTCCGAAGTATTTTCTTTTCATTAGATTCAGAAATTATTTTAACATTAAATCTTTTTCTACATAAAATGACCTAATGGAGTGACATTAGCACCCTAAATATCTAGTAATTGGAGACGTAACAAAATCTTTTAAAAACATCTACATGGGTTTATTTAGAAAAGAGGAATATGAGTTAGATTTAATATGAGCGTAGATTTCCTTAAAACACTAAGAGATACAGAACGTGAGTGTGAAGAAAAGATTAAGAAAGCTGAAACTGATAAAGATGAAGCAATCATGGAAGCTGAAAAAAAAGCTGTTTTGAAACTACGAGATAAAGAAATAAAAGCTAAAGAAGAAGCCAACAAAATCTTGTCAGGAGTTAAGGGAAGAGTTGACAAAGAATATGCTACTATGCTCAATAAGTTCGAAGAAGAACAAAATGAATTGAAAGAGAAAGCAAAAAAAATAGAGAAAAAAGCAACCGATTTTGTGGTTTCAACAATTATGTAATTTCGATGTGTGATTTTTATGAGCTCAGTACAACGCAATAAGATTGTCAGCATAGGAGATGAAGAAACCTCGCTTGGGTTTAAGTTATCAGGTATCTCACAGGTTTTTACAGAAGAACCAAAAAAAGCTGCCTCAATATTACGTTCTCTTTCTGAAGATCCTGAAATTGCAATTTTGATTATTACAGAAGAAGTCGCAAAAGCAAATCGTGCTCTCATAAACAGAATTCAAGTAAATCCTTATCCGGTAATAGTAGAAGTCCCAGGAAAGAAAGCGAAGTATGAAAGTGCTGAAGATAAAGTTCGAGCTCTCATCAAAATGGCTTTAGGAATAGATATGGAAGCTGAATAAAAGACAAAAATCTAAATAAAGTAAACAACCTATTTTTACAAGAGGACACTGGAATGAATGATAAACTAATAGGCTTTGCAATGATCTTTGGTTCATTTGGTGTTATTGTTTTTATGTTTGTTTGGACAGTTCTTTTTCCTTTATTAAAAGGAGAGGAATTTTTACTAAAAGCCTATTTAGCTGTTGCTATTGTTATATTCATATCAATATTCATTCTTATGCTCCTTACTGCATGGATAGGATGGACATTTTTAAAAACAAGAGCACCAAAGGAAGGGATGCTACAAGAAGAAATTGAAGAATAGTTTACAGATTAAAATAAAGTATGTGAAAAACATGATGGGTGGAAAAAGACCTTTATCTCCACGTGAAGCAAAAAGAATGCAAGCAAGAATGAGACAAGTAGAGTTAGATGGTGTGGAAGAAGTGGTGATTAGATTTGCAGACAAAGAGACTGTCATCTACAATCCCGCCGTTGTAAAAGCTTTTATCCCTGGGATGATGGAATCCGATACTTTCCAGGTAATGGGTGAAGGAATAGACCGTCCAAGGGGAAGTGAAGCTTCTGTAAGCAAAAAGGCGACTTATTCTGATACAGATGTAGAATTAATTATGAACCAAACAGGAGTTTCGAAAGAAGAAGCTGTAAAAGCTTTAGAAGAAGAAAATGGTGACTTAGCAGGTGCTATTGTGAAGTTAAAAACTAAATAATAGGATTTTATCCCATTCCTACTCCCTTTCTTGTGTCAACTGCAACGCCGCTTTTCATTTCTTTCATCAATAAACCCGCGATTTTAGCTGTTCCTATCCCTATGAATTCCTCTTTCTGGTTAACAATGATAACTTCTTCTCTTACTGAAATATTGGCATTCGCCTCAATAATGTGTTTGCAATAAACAGACTTGCCTTTTCTAACGAATGGCTCTGCATCTTGATTTATTTTAACTTTTAAACCCAAAGAATTTTCATATAGCAATCTCGCTCCCATCAAGGATGGCACCAAATAACCATCCTTTACTCTGAATGAGCAAACTCTTTCGTCAGCTAGATAAACAAAGCGTATTCTGTTAGTTCCTTTTGATCTTTCGATTGTAATCTCTTCCGGAAAGAGCACATTTCCTGCACCTTTACCAAATTGAAAATCAGCTATTGTCTTTAGTTTAAGTTTTTCAGAAAGATTAGGTGAAACCTTACGCATCGATTTTCCTTATTTTTCTTTGCTTTAATCTTTTCTACATTTCACTTTCTGATTTTAATATCTGCACACATATGCTCCAGTCTTGGAGAGAATTTCTTGATTCTCCTTGTATTAATTTGTTCTATTTTGCAATTCTTTATTTTGCTTTTCTCTAAAACAATTTCTTCTATTTGGGATTTAGATTCTCTTACAGCAGTGTAATGATAATGAATCCAACCTTCTTGTTTGATAGCTTCTACCGCATTTTCAAATTGTTTTTTGTCAATATCAAAGAAACCCATTATTACTCTTGTAGCTACATTCTTCGGTGTTTCTATTCTATTATCTCCTAAAATTGAATGATATCTTTTCTCAACTCTGTTTAAAGCAATATTCTCCGTTAATAAATCATATGCTTCTTTGTTTATTTCAATACCATAAATTGTTACGGAAGGATTGTTAACAATTATGGGGAGAGAAAGATTTCCAACACAGGCAAACATATCACAAATTATCTCATTTTCCTTAATTATCTTAATCAGATGTCCTCTTTCTCCCTTGTTTCCTGGTGAAAAAGTAATTGAATCTAAGTCAATCTTGAACTTTGTATTGAACTCTTTGTGAACAGTCTTCGTTTTTTTCTCTCCTGCTATGTGACGTATTTGTGGTCTTCGGAATTCAGTTCTCGTTTTTATTTGCTCAATTACTGTTTTAACTCTAGGATCAATTTCAATCAAAATTTCTCCAATTGTCCTCTTGTGTTCTAATAATCGTTCATCAATTCGATGAAAAATAGCAATGTCACCTATAACAGCATAACTTGAAGGTAATTTATTCAATAACTGTGGATTAATTTTATCCTTTAGTGATTTTTGCAATTGTTCTTTGAATCTCATTTAATCTAAAGAATCTTTTAACACCAATTTTTAATATTATCCACCTTTTCAATAAATTGGAATAGAAATGGTACCTATTGCACAACTACACAAGGATTATTCACTAATAACCGATAAAAGTGGCAATTCAATCTATAGTCAAGGCTGGTTTGGGAAGTTCACAAAATCGAATCATTTGAAGCTTGATCCATTTGAGACTGTATTATTGTTAGAACGAAAGAAAATTGAAGTTGTTGAAACTGATAGTGAAGAACTTCCGGTTTCAAAAGTAGTTGCATTTTTTTCAGAAAATATCCGGAACTTTCTTATCCATTATCTTCTTTACAAAGATCTTAGGGGTAGAGGATATGTAGTGAAAAAGCATTCTATTAATGGTAAATATTTCGAACTTTATGAGAGGGGAGCCACACCAAAGAAAGCAAAACATTTAGCTCTTGTAGTACCAATGATTGAGGGGGTACTCTTTAATATAGACGATATTGATCAAATAGTTTCAGAAGCAAAGAAGTTAAACAAACAACTAATCTTTGCAGTGATTGATAGTTTGGGTGATGTGTCTTATTATAGTGTTAGTGAGCTAGAATTTGAGGAAGTAAACAAAAACATAGGTGAAGAAAACAAATGAAATATGTTCCTGACACCTCTACTATAATAAATGGTCAGTTTTTAAAATACATCAAAGAAAAGAATGATACAGATGAAATTATACTTTCACGTGTAGTTTTAGCAGAAATTGAAAACATGGCAAACCAAGCCAAAGTGACTGGAATGGTTGCTCTTGAGGAACTCCAAAGAATGAGAGATTTTTGTGCGCAAAAAGGCATTAATATTATAATTGATGGTCATAGACCTAATACTTACCAGATTAGAGGTGCTCCAGGTGGAGAGTTGGATGCTAAAATAAGAGAGCTTGCTGATGAATACCAAGCAATTCTTATTACTTCTGATAGAGTAATGGCAGAAATAGGAAAAGCTGAAGGACTAGCAGTAGTCTATATTAAGGAATCTCCAAAGAGTTTAGGAAAAAAAATTGAGGATTATTTTGACGAAAGCACTATGTCACTCCATCTAAGAGAAGACAATCCTCCTTTAGCAAAAAAAGGAGTTCCTGGAAACTTTGAATTAGTAGCGTTATCGGACGAAGGTATTCTTACCCGAGAGTTTCTTGAAGATCATGCAAAAGATATTATAGAGAGAGCTAGCAGAGAAAAGGATAGTTTCATTGAATCAGATAAACATGGAACAACTGTTGTCCAGCTAAAAAATACTAGAATAGTTATCCTTAGACCTCCCTTCAGTGATGCTATGGATATAACTGCAGTAAAACCAATTCTTAAACTATCTTTAAAGGATTATAGTCTTGATTCCAAGCTACTTGAAAGAATAGAAAAACAAGCTGATGGGATTATAATAGCTGGACCACCTGGAGCAGGAAAGAGTACTTTTGCTACAGCAATTGCTGAGTTTTATGCGGATAAAGACAGAATTGTTAAAACATTCGAAAATCCAAGAGATCTGCAAGTAGATAACAGGATCACTCAAATGTCTGGTTTTGAAGGAGATATTTCAGCTTCGGCTGATTTAGTATTATTGATGAGACCCGATTATGTTATCTATGATGAGCTAAGAAAAACAAAGGATTTTGAGACCTATTCAGACTTAAGATTAGCAGGTATAGGTCTAATAGGTGTGGTTCATGCGACCCAAGCAATCGATGGTATACAACGCTTTCTGCGAAGGGTTGATTTAGGGATTATACCTTCAATAGTTGATACTATAATCTTCATAGATAAGGGTGACATAGCAGAGGTTTATACACTCAAAATAACAATTAAGTTACCTTCAGGTATGAAAGAACGAGACTTAACTCGTCCCGTAATATTAGTGAAGGACTTCCATACAAATACATTGGAATATGAGATATACACTTTTGGAGAACAAATAGTTGTTGCACCATTATCAAAAGCAGACAAGGCTAAGGTTGGAAGAGTTAGAACAGAAATTTCCCAAGCAACAATTCAGAAGGTATTAAAGAAATACTCGATTTATGATTATGATTATGAATTTGATCCTCCAAATTCGCTAATACTCTATGTAACAAAAAAAGATAAGCCTAGAGTAATTGGGAAAGAAGGAAAACGAATTGATGAGATAGAACAAAAACTTGGATTATCAATTGATGTAAAAACTTTTGATGAAAAAGAAACTGCAGAATTTGTTATTGATGTGTATCCCATTAAGAGCAAAGTAAACCTTTCGTTTCCAAGTGTTTTCATAGGTAAAGATGCATCCATTGCGATTAATGGGAAGGTTATTGTTCAATTAACTATAGGAAAGTCTGGGGAAGTCAGTATAGCTAAAAACACTCAAATTGGTAGAGAATTAATGGATGCTTATTCAAAAGGAGCTACCATTACTGCTCTTTTTTAGATTGTGAAGAGGGTCGATCTATAACTTTTACTGAATTTGGTTGTCCAATAATTAAACGATGAATATCTAGTGTAAAAATACCATTTTCTATAACACCAGAGATGCTGTTGAGAGCCATCTCAATCTCTTTTGGATTATAGTATTGATTAAAATTGATATCTCCCAAAACATTTCCATTATCTGAAATAACCGGACCTATTTTTCCTTTTTCATAGCGAAGCTTAAACTCACCACCTAAGTTGTATATAGGCTCGACAACAGTATTAACTGCAAGAGGAAGAATCTCAATCGGAACAGGGTGACTAAGAAGATCTTGAGGGTATTTTGAATTATCAATAATTACAATAAACTCTTTAGCCGCTTTAGCCATTATCTTTTCCATTGTCAAAGCTCCCCCACCTCCTTTTATAAGAACATAATCCCCAGTCACTATATCTGCTGAATCCACATAAGTGTCTAATTCTGGAAATTCAACCAAAGTGGAAACGGGTAGTCCTGATCTAGCTAGTTCTAAATGTGTTTCAAAAGAAGATGGAACAGTGATTATTTCAAGTTCATCCTGCACCACAAGTTCTGATAGAGCTTTAATAAAATACTTGATGGTACTTCCCGTTCCTATTCCAACGATGAAATCATCGAAAACAAAGTCCTCTAAAGCTTTTTTTGCTGCAAGGGCTTTGGCTTTTTCTTTCTGTGGTAAGCTATTGTAAGTATCAGTCATACAATCTCTCGAATTAATTTTTTGTTATTTAATGTAATATTGTTATTTGATACTATTAAATCTCACCCATCAAATGTTAGGATATAAAATAAAATAAAAAGAAAACAACAATTTTCTACTTTCTTTTCTTTAGTGTATAATTTAACCTATTGGTTTATTGTTGCTCGCTCATAAATTTCTTGAGTCTATCAAGTTCCTTAAGCATCTCTTTTCTTAGTGCCGCAATAGATGTGCTTTTAGCAAACAGATCTCCTTCTCCTTCTCCTGATGGTGCTGGTGCAGCGCCAGGTGGTTTAGGAGCTGGAATTGAAGGTGCTGGAACGCTTGGTCCTGCTACTGCTCCTGGAGGTTTTGGCGCAGGAGTTGGCATTGGAGGAGCTGGTACTGATGTTGCTGGAGGAGTTTTTCCAACTGTTGGTGGTGGTGGAGGGGTTGCTCCTGTTGATGGCATTGGAGGGCTTGGGGGGGCTGCTGTTTTTCCAGCTTTTCTAGCTTTTGGTGCTGGTGGTGCAACGCTAGTTGTAGCCGCTGGTGTCTCAATCTTTTCATCACCTTTTATTTTGCTTAAATAATCTCCTTGCATTTTCTTCAGTTCTTCTTCTAATTGAGATACTTCTACTTCTCTTGCAGTTTTCTCAATTTCATCTTCGATTTTCTTAACATCAGATGCGTATCTAACTGATAATCTTCCAAAGATTGTCTCGCTTATATCCTTCTTTCTATTGGCATCAGACAAAGCTCGTTGCCCTGCTTCGAATTTAGCTTTTTCAATCTTTAATATAGCAATTCTTTCCGCAGGTGGGATATCACTAGGAGTAGGTATATCCGTTTCTAAATCTAGATCAAGTAATGAAGGTCCTTTTCCTTTCTTATATACCTTAGTTGTTAGGAACACTACTAAAGTACTTAAGATGGTAAATATAACAACAAGATAAATTAGCATTTTTAAACCAGAATCAGTTAAGGCTTCTGGGGGTAAATTCGCAAACCACTCTGTAATCGACATATCCTTGCCTCTGAATTTTATGT
>JAGLTP010000361.1 GCA_023135215.1 Candidatus Heimdallarchaeota archaeon | reverse complement strand
ACAATCTTCCAACAATCTTCTAACTTTAACATTAGACTTTGATATTTCAGGAGAACTTACTGAAAAGCAATTAGCTGATTTACAAGAAGAATTATCTAATTCTGGTAACGAGAATTTAAAAGAGGAACTTATATGTCGGAAGAATTCTCAAAAATAATCAACATTCTAAAACAAAAGAAAATAAAGAATGTAGGAATATTTACACATCAAAATGCAGACCCAGATGCAGTTGCTAGTGTTGTTAGCTTAAAATATTTAATTGAACAACTAGTTACGGATGTTTCTGTAAAACTGTATATAAAATCATCAAACACGCTTTCAAAAAACCTCTTTTCATTTCGAGAAGAACAAATTTATGAAGAATTTTCTAATCAGGATTTGGATGCATTTTTCTTATGTGATGCAAATAATTTAAAACAGATTGGATTTTCAGATTTGGAGAGCAAATTAGAAAAGGATTTACCAATTTTCATAATTGATCATCATTCAAAGCATGAATTTACAGATCGCGCACTTCATTCAATTATACTCCCAATAACTTCTACAGCTGAAATAATGGTACATTTATTTAAGGAATTGAAAGTTTCTATTCCAGCTGATATTGCAACGATACTAATAGCAGGAATTCTGTTTGATACTAGACGTTTCATTCACTTATCTAAGTTTACTTTCTCTATAGTGAACTATTTAATTGATACGGGGGGAGATTACGAAAATGCCTTATCTATGCTTCAATCCCCTCTTTCAGTTTCTGAAAGAACTGCAAGACTGAAAGGTGCTACAAGAATAAGAATTTACAAAGATGATCCTTTTATCATAGCTTCATCATATGTTGGCACTTTTGAATCTTCTGTAGCTAGATCACTCATTGAACTTGGAGCAAATTGCTCTATTGTTCTATCCAGCCCAAATACTGATGAATATAGAACCAGTTTTCGATGCACCAAAAGTTTCGCGGAAAGAAATAATCTAAACTTGGGAGATATATCAAATAGTTTAGCATTGCACTTAGGTGGATCAGGTGGAGGTCACCAAACTGCAGCAGGAATGAATTTTTCAAAAGTCAAAGATTTTCCAGAGAAAAAGGAAAAGCAATTAGAATTAGTTGTGGATCTATTTCTAAAAGAAATCAAGAAAAAGTAATAAATCGGAGAGATTCTATGAACAACCCTGTTATCTCTTTTGAAGATTTTAGTTTTAGATTTCATCTAAGAGAAAACTGGGCCCTTAAGAATATTAATCTTCAAATTTCAAAAGGAGATTTTGTTGTTATAACAGGTTCTAGTGGATCAGGAAAGAGTACTCTATGTTATTCTATACTTGGTTTAGCACCAAATTTCTATGCTGGGGAACTAAAAGGGAGAATAACAATTGATAATCAAAACACTAATTCTCAATCAATTTTCTCAGTATCAGAATTGATAGGCTATATTCCACAGAGAGTAGAAAGTTCTCTTATTACGCCTTATGTTTTAACAGAACTAGCGTTCCCACTTGAATACCATGATTACGAAGAGAGTATTATGCATGAAAGGATAAAAAAAGTCTCCAAGCAATTGAAATTGGAATCCTTACTACCAAGAAATCCACAAAAAATATCAGAAGGAGAAAAACAGAAAATAGCAATTGGTTGTGCTCTTATTAGAAACCCCAATATCATTTTAGCTGATGAACCTCTAGCTAATTTAGATAGAAAGAATAGAACTGCGATTAAATCGATTTTCCAAAAATTGAAAGAAGAAGGAAAAACGATCATTATAGCTTCACATGAGTATGAACAATATTTCCCACTTGCTTCAAAAATTGTAAGTCTTGAACAAGGAGCAATAGTGGAAGAAATTACTTCTACAAACAAAGATCATCTAGATATGTCCAAATTGAGAAAAATTGGAATTGATAAAAGAGATTCTTTTAAAAGAAAATCCTCCGCAAAACCCAGTAAAACTCTGTTGAATTTAAAGAAAATCTTGTTCAGCCCTTCAGATTCATTTAAGTTATCAAATATATCGTTAACAGCTAGAAGCGGTGAGATTGTTGGTATTATAGGTGATAATGGTTCTGGAAAAACCACTTTGCTTAATATCATAGGAGGAATATGGAAACTAAAGCAAGGTACGCTTGAAATAAATAACAAGGATTCCAAGGATTTAAGCTGGCAGGAAAGATCTAAAAATTTTGGAATAGTTTTTCAAAACCCAGAATTACAATTTTTTGAGGAAACAGTCAAGGATGAAATTGCTTTAACAAGAAGAAATGTAGGGGACGATATTGTATACTCTGATATTACTAATTTACTAAAAGAAGGTGGATTAGAGAAACATGAAGAAAATAATCCTCACTCTCTTTCACATGGAGAAAAGAGAAGATTAGCCTTTCTTGCATCAACCTTCCACAATCCCGAAATCATAATGTTAGATGAAATAACAAATGGTCTTGATAATTCCAATAAGAGCTGGATAAAGGATAAGTTACTTGATTTAAAACAAAGAGGGAAGGCTATTCTTGTTATATCTCATGATTGGGA
>JAGLTP010000360.1 GCA_023135215.1 Candidatus Heimdallarchaeota archaeon | reverse complement strand
TTGTTAACTCTGTAGAAGAAGACTTTCCCCCTATGGGTAAACAGCTATCGTATGAAGAGATTTTGGAAGCAATACGACAACGAAGATCAATAAGGTTGTTCTCAGATAAAAAAATTACTCAGGAAGAGATCAACCAACTAATTCAATTAGGTAGGTATGCACCTACTGGTCATAATTCGAGAAAAGTATGCTATACTATTATCAACAGTAGAGAAGAAGTAGAATTCCTACTAGACAACGTAATTGAACTTTTTAAGACATTGAAATCAAGGCTGAGTAGTACTTTCTGGATGATTCTCATCACTCTAGTTGGTAAAAAAGAATCATATATGCGAGCTAAAGAGAATCTCTATCGTTTAAACAGTCACATATATCATTGGGAGAAAGGAATCGATAAAGTATTTCATAACTCTTCTACTCTGATTCTTATTCATGCAGCAAAAAATGTGCCATCTCCTATAGAAGATTGTAATATCGCAGCACAAAATATCGGACTTGGAGCACAAACTCTGGGATTGGGTTCAACTTTTATTGGCTATCTCCACAAGAGCTGGTACTATTCTAAGAAAATTAGGAAAATATTAGACTTACCTAGCAATCATTTGTTACACGTATGTTTAGCTGTAGGTACTCCGAAAAATAAATTCAAAAGACTAGTTTCAAGACCTGAACCTTCTATAGTATTCAAAAAGCTGAAGTAAAATTATTAGAGAGAATATTCTATTTTATACTTGAAGCCAAGAAGTTCTGAACTATTTTATCTGCATTAATATTGCATAATTTACAATAGTGTTTGTCAATAATAGCAGGATGTTTTCCTTTACGTATCTCTCCATTAAGAAATACTCTGCCAAAGTATACTGGATTAATTAAGATATTTTTGATTTTAGTTATTGTTAGTTGAGCTTTTTCCGAGATTTCTTCTAAACTCTTTTTCTGCTTATAAAACCAGGAGAAGATTAATTTGACCGTTCTGGCTTCTTCATCCTTTATACGCAATTTATTTTTCTTTATATAGTAACCAAAAGGAGCAGATATTTCTTGTTTTTCCAAAGTAGATACATGTAATTCTCTTATTGCTTCATCCATCACAGGAAGCTCACGTTCAGTATCAGATAGCTCTAATTGTAAGCTTTCATTTTCTTCTTTGATTTCAGCAATAGTTTCTTCAGTTAAATCATTGACTTGTTTGTCAAGTTTATTCTGGAGTTTCTCCTTCATTTTAGCCTTGAGCTCATCTTCCAAGTTAGAACTCTCCTTTGATGATATATTAATTGGAAATTTATAAATTTATATCCTTCGATTCTATCCGAACCTGTTTCTGAGGTGCTAATTGTGGTACAAAATTTAAAAATAAGTTTGGTTTTTTTGATTTATGGTTAAAGAAGACAAAGAGAGCGAAGTGCAGAATTTCTCTCTAACTAGGCAAATTCTCTCAACTTATAATGAATTAATCGCCCCTCTACCTTACATGAGAGGTCTTTTAGAGGTTGATGTCACTGATGCTCGTAAAATCATCAAAGATTATTCTGAAAAGACTAACAATAGAATTTCTTTCACCGGATGGATTATCAAATGTGTTAGTGAAGCGATTAAAGAGAACAAAATCATTCACGCTTATAGAATAAAGAAAGGGAAAATCATT
>JAGLTP010000036.1 GCA_023135215.1 Candidatus Heimdallarchaeota archaeon | reverse complement strand
GTTAAAATGAAGTGACCAGTGCATAGTATATATTAGTGAAAAAAAATGAGTTCAAAACGAAGTCGAAATAAAAAAGAAAGAATGGTAAAGGAATGGAAAATCAAATCCGAAGGTAGAAAGGAACAGAAGAAAGAATTTGATTTCATTGCAGGTCAAATGATCTTCTACTAAATTCTCCTTTATTTCTTAATAATTCAAGAAACTATCTTTGTTTTAGGAATACTCTAGAACAAAACCCTCTCCCAAAGTTTAAATTTTATAAACAATTCTTGCGTATTAGGTGTCTTATTGGTTGAATAAAGCAAATGAAAAAACCAGGATAGGAATAGATACAGGGGGTACATTTACAGATTTTGTAATTGTTTCAGAAGGATTTGTAAAAGCATGGAAAATCCCCACAACTCCCACTGATCCAAGCGAAGGGATAATTTTTGGATTAAAGGAAGCAGCAGAACGATTTGAATTTCAGTTAAATGATATCGAACTTTTAATCCATGGCACTACAATAGGAACCAATGCTTTTCTTGAAGATAAGTGCCCACCAATTTGCTTTATTTCAACAAAAGGATTTCGAGACATCGTGGAAATTGGAAGACAACAAAGATCAGAATTGTATAATTTAAAATTCGCACAAAAGTATCCAATTTCGTTTTCAAATGATTTAATACTCGAAGTAGATGAAAGACTTGACAGCGAGGGTAAAGAAATAAAACCGCTTGATATTAGTCATCTAGATAGTATCACGGCTTCCATTAAATCCAAATCGATAAAGAACATTGCTGTATCTCTGTTGTTCTCCTTCCTCAATCCAACTCACGAAAAAAAAGTATCAGAATTTCTATCAACTAAAGGATTTAACGTTTTTACATCGCATGAAATAAGTCCTCAAATACGTGAATATGAACGTGCAGTTACTACTATCGTGAACGCCAAAGTAAGTCCAGTGGTAAATAATTATTTATATCGTTTAAAATCAAAACTTGTTTCTGAAGGAATAAGTTCACCTCTGTTAATTATGCAATCAAATACAGGCATGTCAGATGTTTCTTCCATCGGGAAATCTGGTGTTCAGACTCTCTATTCAGGTTTAGCGGGAGGGGTAATGGCAGCCACCGATAGTTTAGAACATCTTAATAGATCACATCTAGTTTCCTTAGATATTGGAGGAACATCAACAGATGTTTCCGCGCTTATAGATGCTCCCATTGTTTTACGTTCCAGAATGTTTGGTGGTTTTCCTCTAGTAGCAAGCATGGTTGATGTGGAGACAATAGGAAGTGGAGGGGGTTCAATTGCAAAGTTCAAGGATGGATTATTATCAGTCGGCCCTGAATCTCAAGGGGCAAATCCTGGTCCCGCATGTTATTCTTTAGGTGGGAAACAAGTTACTTTAACTGATGCTAATTTATCCCTAGGTTATGTTCATGTGGATAATTTTGCTGGGAATTTGAACATTGACAAAGAGAAATCTGTTTCCGTTTTGAAAAAACTGCTGGAGGAAATAAAATCATCAGAACTACTTCTTGAAATAAACTCAATTGATGAATTGGCAATATCTATAAGACAGATTTTAAACAATAACATTGCTAACGCAATTCGTGTAGTAACTGTTCAAAGAGGATTAGATCCTAGAGATTTTGCACTACTAGGTTTTGGGGGAGCAGGACCTTTACAAGCTTGGGATATAGCGCAAGAACTTGAAATGAATGGGGTAATTATACCTCCTTTTCCAGGTGTTTGGTCAGCTTTCGGTCTTGTATGCTCTGATATCAAACACATGGTAACAAAATCCTATTTACAAACAACTGAAGAATTAAATCTAGACGAGATAAACTCAAGTTTCCTTGAAATCAAGGAAGAGTTAGCTAGTATTCTAACAAGCGAAGCTGTAGATAAGAAAGATCAACTATTCAATTATTCAATAGATATGCGGTATGTAGGACAATCAGATGCTCTGACACTTCAAATCAATTTTCCTTTTGAAAGGAAACAACTTGATAGAACAGTTGAGGGATTTCATTCTCTTCACAATCGGAATTATTCTTGGTTTGACAAAGGGTTAACCATTGAAATAGTGAATGTTTCAGTAGAAGCTATAGGTCGTGTTCCTCGAATAGAACTTACAAAATTACAATCAGGATCAAGAAATCCTTCAGAGGAAGCACATAAGAAAAACCGAAAAATAAACTTCGAGGGAGAATGGATTGAGACACCTGTATTTGAAAAATCCTTTTTATTAAACGGAAATGTGCTTGAAGGACCTTGCATAATTGACCAATTAGATACAACAACCGTTATCCCACCAAATGTAATTGGAAAGATCAATGAACTGGGTTATATTACAATGGAGGAAAAGAAATGAACTCTAAATTCAGTTTAATAGAAGCTCAAGTAATTAATCAAGCGCTCAAGAATGTAGCATTAGAGACAGGGATTGTGCTTCAACGTTCTGCATTTTCTCCGAACATCAAAGATAGATTAGATTTTTCAAGTGCTATAATGGATCAAGATGGTCGACTAATCGCTCAAGCTGAGCACATCCCAGTTCATCTTGGTGCTATGCCAAAAGGCGTTCAAGCTATCATTGAATACTTTGGAAAAGAAAATATCTTGGATGGGGATATTTACATTGCAAATAATCCTTACTTAGGAGGAACTCATTTACCAGATATCGCAGTTATTAAACCGATTTTCTATGATGATAAGCTAGTTGGATATATTGCAAATAGATGTCATCATGCTGATGTTGGTGGTGTAGTCCCCGGCTCTATGCCCAGTGGTAAGTACACTTTAGAGGAAGAGGGATATGTTATAGACCCCACGATTTTTGAAAGAAATGGAATTTTGAATCAAGAGTGGTTTAATGACTTTCTTTCAAATATACGTGTCCCTGAAGAAAGAAAAGGTGACATTCAAGCTCAATTAGCTTCTACTAAGATTGGAGAGAAGAAATTCCACTCACTCCTTCAGAAATATTCTCTAGATAGAGTTCAGCAAGTAATTGATTTTCTTAATGAAAGATCAAAAAATGCATCTTTAGAATTAATAAAACAAATACCAGAAAATCAAGTCTTTAGCTTTACTGACTATATGGATAATGATGGTGTGAAGGATGAACCCATTAACATAACAGCTGAAGTAGAAAGAAAAGGTGACAAACTAGTTGTGGATTATAGTAAGACTGATTCCCAAGTAGAAGGTAATATTAATGCAACTTATGCTGTAACACTTTCAGCGACCTATTATATTCTGCGCTGTTTGATTTCAAGAGAATATGCTACAAACTACGGTCTCTACGAACCTCTAGATGTTATTACAAAAAAAGGTTCTTTAATTGATCCTCTTCCTCCAGCTGGAGTAGCAGCAGGAAACGTAGAAACTAGTCAAAGAATTACTGATGTGATGTTGGGAGTATTTTCGAAGTTGTTCCCTGACGATGTTCCTGCAGCAAGCAGCGGAACAATGAACAATACTATCATTGGTGGTTTAGATTCAGTTGGAAAGGAATTCACTTATTACGAAACAATTGCAGGTGGAATAGGCGCAGGAAAAAATTATTCTCCTCCAAATGCCAAACACAGTCACATGACTAATACCAGAAATACATCAATTGAAGTTTTAGAAAGGTACTACCCCTTACGTGTGGAAGAATATTCTATAATATCCAATACTGGAGGAATAGGAAAATGGTCTGGGAGTAATGGAGTTCGTCGATCAATTCAATTGTTAGCTAAAGAAGGAGTTCTTTCCATACAAAGTGAAAGAAGAAAGTATGCACCATTCGGTTTATTTGGAGGAAAAAATGGGGCAAAGGGAAAGAACCTTTTGAAAACATCTGACAAGATAATGCAACTTCCCTCGAAAATTACCAAGAAAATTAAGAGAGGGGATATTGTTGTAATTGAAACTCCTGGTGGGGGCGGTTACGGAGAGAAATGATTACGATTAGATGAAACATAATGTATTCAAATCGTATTATTTTGGTATTTCCATTTTTGTTGGTTTCCTGTTAGAAGCTCTGATTAGAAAGAAAATAGGATTTTTCCTGTTCTTCTTAACTTAACTAAATTCTAACCTAAAAATTTAGATATTACTAATAGTAGTTTAATTCATGGCTGAAGATGAATCTCTAGTACTGGTTGATAAAGTAGGGAGAAACAAAAACATTGCATTGATAACACTTAATCGTCAAAAGTCATTGAACAGTTTAAATGAATCGATGCTAAATCAATTAAGAAAAACATTCAAAGCTCTAAATGATGATAAGAATGTTCGTGCGATCATAATTTATGCAGAGGGAAAAAGTTGGTGTGCTGGTGTTGATCTAAAGTGGGCATCATCGTTAGGATGGAGGATTATTAAGGCAATTAAAATGGGTCAGAAAGTTTTCGCCCAAATTGAGAAGCATCCCACTCCTGTTATTGCTGCTATCAATGGTTATGCTATAGGTGGAGGAATGGAACTTTCGCTTTCGTGTGATATTCGTATTGCTTCTGATTCAGCTATCTTTGGACAAACAGAGACTTCAGTCGGTTTACTTCCTGGATGGGGAGGAACTTACCGTCTTCCAAAAACTGTTGGTTTATCTGTAGCTAAAGATCTGATTTATACTAGTCGCAAATTTACTGCAGAGGAAGCACTTGAGATAAATCTAGTCAGTAAAATTGTTTCTTCTGATGAATTAAGAAATCAAGCAATAGAGATGGCGGAAAGCATATCCGAAAACGCTCCTGTAGCTGTAAGAGAAGCTAAGAAAGCTATTAGGAAAGGTCTTCATAAATCTTTAAAGACAGGATATTGTGCAGAAGTTCAAGGTGTCCGTTATTGCATTAGAACCAAAGATATAAGAGAAGGAATTAAAGCTGTTTTCGAGAAAAGAAAACCAGAATTTAAGGGGAAATAGTTCTCTTAAGAAGCTCTTGAGGTTTCTCATATGTCTCAATCCAATATATCAGAAGCAGAAGAAGAATATCTAGAAACGTTTTTTTGGTTTCTTGAATATGGAAATAGACACGTTAAGACTAATCAAATAGCTGAGATGATGAATGTGGATCCAAGCACTGTCACATCAATGCTCAAGAAATTATACAAAAAGGAATTAATAGACTATAAGCCATATTATGGAGCTCAACTCACTGCAAAAGGAGAAAAAATAGCTCGCAAAGTTGTTAGGAAGCATAGATTATCAGAGAGTTTTCTAGAATGGTTAGGTGTTCCATGGTCTAAAATACATGAAGAAGCTTGCAAATGGGAACATGTGCTAACAGATGAGATTTCTGAAATGATTGAAAAGAAAATTCAACCTTCTAAGACTCCTTATGGTGCATTTATTCCTCAGAAAGATGGATCTTTATCTGTCATTCCGGAAAGTAAACCCCTTGCCTTTTTCAGTGAAGGTCATTTGATTGAAATTGTTGAAATTATTGAAAGAGCAATAGCTAGACATTTTCCGCAAGAGGCAACATTGCAGGAAGTTTACGCTGAGCTTGAAAAGAAAGGATTGAAACCTGAAGAAAAGTTCTTGATCTTATCAACACATGTTAGAGAAGATGTTCATATCGAAAAGTGGTCACTCTCTTATGATCTAGATATGACTCTTAAAAACAAGGAAGAAGAAGTAATCGAGATTCCCTATTATCTTGTAAATATGATTTTTGCAAAAGAAATAGAAAGAGAATGAGAATTTTACTCTGTTTGAGTCAGTTTCCAAAGAATTCGCTTAGGTGTATCTTCTAGGGTTATCCCTGCTTCCTTCAAATCATCTCTAATCTTGTCACCCATTTCCCAATTCTTTTCTTTTCTGAATTCTCCTCGTAGTTCTATCAAAAGCTTCACTAATTTCTCTACTAAATCTATTGAGATATAACTGTTGAAGTCTTTAAACAAACCAAAAATAGCTCTCAGTTCATCGAAGAATTTATCTGCTTCATTAATTACTGAACCATTGACGTTTTCAGCTTTTCTTAGATATTCATTTACTTCTCTAGAGTAATCAAAAACTACTGCTAAACCATTAGATGTATTGAAATCTTCATTCATGGCTTCAATAAAGTCTTCTCTTGCTTTCTTGATTTTTTCAAGCAAATCTTTGTCTAGATCAGAAAGTTTTGCATCATCTACTTCTTTTGTTCCATCAGCGTAATTTTTAGTTAATAAAATAACATCAAAGAGTCTATCTACAGTAACCTGAGCTTGATCAATAGCATCTTCAGTAAAGACGATTGGGCTACGATAATGTGTTTGGAGAACAAACAATCTAACTGCGTCAGGAGAGTAATACTTCAACAGATCATAGATATTGACAAAGTTACCTAATGATTTGCTCATTTTCTCTTTGTCGATGTTGATGAACCCATTGTGTAACCAGTAATTTGCAAATTGTTTACCTGTAAGGGATTCTGATTGAGCGATTTCGTTTTCATGATGTGGAAAGATAAGATCTTGACCACCGCTATGAATGTCCAAAGTTTCTCCAAGATAAAGCATGGACATTGTCGAACATTCACTGTGCCATCCAATTCTCCCCTTTCCCCAAGGTGATGGCCAATAAGGTTCTCCTGGTTTCATTTTTTTCCACAGTACAAAATCTGCTGGAAACTTTTTCTTTGGATTATCTGCATCTTCTGTTCCTTCTTGCAGAATGTTGTCGAGCTTTTGATTTGAAAGTTTACCATATTCGTCGAATTTTCTAACATCGAAATAAACATCCCCGTCGCTTTCGTAGGCAAAACCTTTCTCAATCAATTTTTCAATGGATTCTATCATTTGGTTCATATGAAGCATTGCTCTAGGATGTATTGTAGCTGGTTTTAGATTTAAACTAGCCATATCTCTTCTGAAATAACTTAGATACTCTTCTGCAACCTCTAATACTGGTCTCTTTTCTTTTTTCGAAACCTCGATCATTCTGTCCTCAATATCTGTAAAATTCATAATATACTCTACTTTGTATCCTCTGTACTCTATATATCTGCGAATTGCATCGAAGGCTATTGCTGATCTAGCGTGACCTAAATGCATCAAGCCATTAACTGTTGGTCCACAATTATACCACTTTACAACACCAGGTTCAATAGTTTTGAACTCTTCAAGTTGGCGTGTAAGAGTACTATAAATTTTAATCATAAGACAAGTTCGAAAATGGCTTAAAAAAGCGTTTCGCTTAATCAGAAGTTAAAGATTTTTAACCTCAATGGTTTTGAATTTCTAAAATGTTATATACAACTTTTCTTTCCTTTAGTAGAGAATAATGACAATCCTAATCACAGGTGCCACAAGTGCAGTTGGTTACTTTATTGCTAAAAGAGTAGTAGAGGAAGAAAATGATGAGAAAATCAAAATTCTAATCAGATCGAAAAAACCACCAGAGCACTTAGCAAAAGTGGGGCTAGATTTTGTTAAGGGTGACTTAACAAATAAGAAAAGTCTTGTCAAGGCTCTTCAGGGTGTAAATACTATCTATAATGCCGCTGGTGAAGCTAGAGAAAATATTCCCGCCAAATTATATTATGATGTTAATCATATCGGGACGAGGAATCTACTAGAATCTTTTGTTGAAAATAAAGGGGAAAAATTCTTACATGTAAGTACCGTGGGAATCTATGGATACAAACTTCCTTCATTCCCCATAACTGAAGATTATCCAAAGAAAAGTGATCATCCTTATCATGAGAGTAAGTGGTTAGCTGAACAAGAATTATTTAGATTTTCGGATGACTATGATTTCTTTGCTACTGCTGTTCGACCTCCATATATCGTAGGTCCAAGAGATAGACAAATGGCTCCAAAGTTATTTGATTTCTTACTCAAAGATAAGAAAATACCTTTGATAGGAAATGGAAAAGCAACATTATCCTTTGTACATCATGAAGATGTTGCTGACGCTCTAATAAAGTGTGGAAAAACTCCTGCAGCCAACAGAGAAGCGTTTAATATTGTTGGTGGTACGATAACCGCTCGAGAGTTGTTCGAATCAATTGGAGATATCTGTGGAAAGGTACCAAATTTCATGCGGATTAACTATGGATTAGCATATACGATAGGATTAGTGAGTGAACTAGCAGCAAAAATA
>JAGLTP010000359.1 GCA_023135215.1 Candidatus Heimdallarchaeota archaeon | reverse complement strand
TTGATTGATATAGCAATTAAAAATAAGACTCAAAGATTTGTGTTTATATCAACAGATAAAGCTGTTAATCCGGTTAATAATATGGGTATGTCTAAGAGAATTGTAGAGAAACATATCCTTTCACTTAATTCATCATCTACAAAATTTATGATAATTCGATTTGGAAATGTTTTAGAGAGTAGTGGAAGCGCAATTCCTATTTTTAAGAAGCAAATAGAAAGTGGAGGTCCTATTAAATTAACAGATAAAAGGATGGAGCGATTTTTCATGAGTCTTACAGAAGCTGGACAGCTTGTTATTCAAGCTTCAATATTAGGTGAAGGAGGAGAGTTATATGTTTTGAATATGGGAAAACCTTACAAGATGATTGATATCATTTACAAATTATTGAATATATATGGTTATGAAAAGGCTGATTTCAGAATCGAAATTATAGGCAAAAAACCCGGAGAAAAATTTACTGAAGAGCTTTTTCATGATTATGAGAAACCAAAACTATCTCAACATGAACGTATCTATGTATGTAAAACGAATCATAATGAGATTGAGGAAGAATATAGAAACAGGATTGAGAAGTTACTGAATGAATCAAAAGATATGCAAAAAGACGAATTAATAATGAAACTAAAAGATTTGATATAATATTGAAACTCTCTACATACCTTATAAAATCATTAGTATTATTTTTCTAGATACTCATCTCATTATTTTATGAAACTGACTTAGATATTAAAATATCAGAAAAGAGTTCAGTATATTGTTTTGCTGAATTCCTAATTGTGAAATTCTCTTTTATCTGTTCTTCATTATTCCTCTTTATTTTGGATAACATAGCACGGTTCTGATCTAATTCTTTAATCGCTAGTGCAAAATTTTCAGATGTTGAGTCAACAAGAATTCCGTTTTCCTTCTTAATAATCTCAGGTACTCCTGCTACTTTTGTTGAAATAACTGCCAAACCATTTGACATTCCCTCCAATAGAACATTAGGTAAACCTTCAGTCATAGGAAAATTCTTATCATTTGTAGGAAAAAGTAAGATATCTTTTTTCTTAAGAATACTTGCTATTTCTGTGTTACTTACATAACCCTCTAAGCTAATATATTTCCACAAATTGTTTGTTTCAATCAAATCATTGATTTTTTTCCAATATTCCCTATCGTGTTCAATATCTCCAATTATAGATAACGAAAAATCAACATTATCATGTTTAAGAATATTTGCTGCCTCTATTATGATTTCAATAGATTTTCTTGGTTCAATGCGACCAACAAAAACAAGTTTTAATTTCTCCGATATTTCTTTGAACTCTACATTTCTTTCTTCTACTCCATTATATATTACATATGATTCTGGAGCTTCTTTTTGAAAATTATTTTTAAGAAATTCTGAATTAAAAACTATTTGATCTACTTTTTTGAAGATAATTCTTGACATCCTATTCAGAAGAAATTTTATTATTTTGAAAAAAGGATTTTGATAGTTATTCCTGAAGATTTTTACATTTAATCTTCCAGCATAAAAGGAATCATAAACAGCTCCTATTCTTAAAACTATAGGTGATTTTTGTTTTCTCGCAATTAGAGCACAGCTTGTTGTAAAGAAAGGATCTGATGTGAATATAATATCTGGTTTGAAATCTCTTAATTCCTCTTTAAATATTTTGGAATTCTTTAG
>JAGLTP010000358.1 GCA_023135215.1 Candidatus Heimdallarchaeota archaeon | reverse complement strand
GCAGCAGTAGCAGTATTACTCATAAACATAGAAAGTACTGCTGTAACTACCATCATTAGTAACATGAGAATTTTTGGATTATTGGGACTAATTCTTACAATATTAAGCGAGATCCATTTATCTAAACCAGTTTTATTCATAGCTTTTGAGATTATGAAACCTCCAAGAAATAAGAAAATAACAGGTTCAGCGAAAGGTGCTAGTAAACCTTTTGCACTTAAACCAAGAAATATTACACCCATTACAGGTATCAGTAAACTTGTTGCAACAAGAGGGATTGCTTCCATAACCCATAATATTCCAACTAAAAACAATATAGACAAAACAATATTAATTTTGTATGGTAATCTTAGAGTAAAAATAATCCACTGTTGATCTTTATAGTCAGGTTTCAGAGATGATGCAGGAAGAATAAGGTTCAAACCATCCTCAGATTCACTTGAAATTTCAATACTATAATCTCCAATCTGTGGATGCGGCTCAACAGAATTATTAGAAAGATCAGTAATAGATACTCGAATTGTTAATTGCTTGTTGTATCCAGTTTGAATTTTGGGAGAGTAAGCCAACCAGAGAGTCAGATTGGATCCTAAATCATATGTTCTGAATATTTCAGGATATGTTTCATTTTTGAATAGATCAAATGTAAAATTAATTGTTTCATTATACTGATTAACACCATCATCATAATAAGCGTGCAAAACTGCTTGTTGACTTACACTAGCGACTGTACCTCCTGCAGAGGTCATTGTAAGAGTAATTGCCACAATAAGTAATGTAACAGAAATTCCGATTTTTCTAATTTCCTGTTTTTCTATTTTCATAACTGTCCCTCAAGTACTCTCTCTAGTTAGAAACATTAGTAAAACTCCTTTGTAATCACGTCAATCTGTTCATCTGTCAATTCCAAGTCTGCATGTGCTGGAATAACTCCTTGATTGAGTGCAAAATCTCTCTCTTCATAGGTGGTTTTATTCTCTATTTGATAGAAGATTCCAATTGGGAGTTTATCTTTGAAAAAACGTTGATTTGATAAATCTAAAGCTACAAAGTAATCTTCCTTGTCATGACCTATTTCTTCTAATTTGTATACTCTTTCTCTAAAGTAATCGAATGTTTGATTTTTGTTGAATGTTATACATGGACTAAAAACATCAACAAATGCGAAACCACGGTGATCAATTGCTTCTTTAATTACATAAGATAGATGCTTCAAATCGCCTGAAAATGCTCTTGCGACGAATGTTGCTCCTGCTGATATTGCTACTGTAATTGGATTAATCGGATTTTCAATTGAACCTCTAGGAGTTGTCCTTGTTATTGTCCCAACAGGTGTTGTTGCACTTGCTTGACCTGTAGTCAAACCATAGACAAAATTATTTGATACGATGGTAATAATATCCACATTTCTTCTGCATGCATGTAAGAAATGATTTCCCCCTATACCATAGATATCTCCATCTCCTCCATAAACTAATACAGTTAGATGAGGATTTGCTAGTCTTATTCCTGTTGCTACAGGTATTCCTCGTCCATGTACTGTTTGAAGACCATATACATTTAGAAAGTTAGGCATATGTGAAGAACAGCCTATTCCACTAACAACTACTACTTCTTCAGGAGGTAGCTCAAGTTCAATTAATGCTTGTCTTATTGCTCTCCACTGTGAAAAATTACCACAACCTGGACACCAGGTTGGTTTGAAGCTTCCTTCATAATCCTTAATTGTAAAATTAAATTCATTGCTCATTTCCGATCACCTCTTTGGCCTTTTCTACTACTTGTACTGTAGTAATTGGTTCTCCATCCCATCTACGAAGATAAGCATCCATACTCACTCCCGTTTTCATTCTCAGATAATCACTCATTTGTCCTGTATAATTCTGTTCAACACAGATTGTTTTAGATGCCTTTTCCAGAAGATTTGTTACTTTCTCTGTATGAAATGGATTAAGATATTTAAGATGTAGATGATTAGCTTCGATTCCCTCACTTTTCAATTCTAAAATGGCTTCTTTCACTATATTTTTTGTTGAACCCCAGGTAACGATTGTAATTTTAGCATCAGCTGAACCAAAAAGTTCAGGTTCTGGTAATTCATTTAGAATGAAACCTAATTTCCTCATTCTTTTCTCAACCATAGCTTCTCTGATTGGTAAGGTGTTAGGTAATCCTGCCAATGTTGAAGCTAATGAAGTACCCTCCTCATTTCTTTCACTTGATCCTGTAAAATGCATACCATTAAGAGTACCAGGGATTGTTCGTAGAGATACACCATTTTTAGTAATTTTATATCTCATGAATTTACTTTTGGGGTTTGATTCGATACTAAATCGTTGATTTTTTCTCTTCATATCTAATTCTCTTATCGTGGCAATTTGCTCTGATAAATATAAATCCATCAAAATAATTACAACCACTTGATATTTTTCCGCAATTTCAATTGCTTCTATACCAGCAAGAAAAGATTCTTCAGGAGAACATGGGGCAATAATCACTTTTGGGAATTCACCTTGTGAAGCTCCATATACTTGGAAGAGATCTGCTTGTGCTGTTTTTGTAGCCATACCTGTTGATGGACCAGCTCTCTGAGAGTTGATTATAACAAGAGGTATTTCTTCGATTCCTGCCATTCCGATAAGTTCTGTCATTAGTGAAAAACCTCCTCCGGATGTACCAGTTGCTGCTCTTGCTCCACTATAAGCTGCACCTATTGCCATACCCACAGCTGCAAGTTCATCTTCAGTTTGCTTAACAATCATTCCCAATTTTGGCAGGTGTTTTGTCAAATAATGAACTATTGAAGTTGCTGGGGTCATAGGGTATCCGCTATAGAACTTTAATCCAGCTGATATCATCCCTAGAGCTAAAGCTTCATTGCCTGAAATCAACATTTGTTGAGCTTTTTCGTATTTATGTTTCTCCCAGACAATAGGCCAGTTATTCTCTTGAGCGAATTTTGCTCCTTTTTCCAAGGCTTCATAATTTGTAAAAACCACTTCTTCTCCTTTTCTCCCAAATTGCTCAAGAATTACTTCCTTTGTTAAAGCTTCATCTAAACCAAGAATCTGTATTATAGCTCCGAAACCTACTATATTTTTAAGAATCTTTAACTTGGATATTTCTTTAGTGATTGACATTAATGGTATCTCAAGTTTCACAATATCACTTGGATAATCAAATTCATCAAGATCAATTACTTCACTGTCATAGATGATTTTTGCCCCCTTACTTACAGCGGGTCTATGTAATTTAGCTACATGTTTGTTAAGTAAAACAATAATATCTGCTTCTTCTCCAACAGACAACACTTCATCTTGTGAAGATCTAATTTGGTAAGTATTATATCCCCCTCTGATAACAGATTGATAGCTTCGGAAACCTAACACATTAAGATTATGTTTCTTAAGTATTCTACCGAATAATGTTCCAAGAGAAACTAATCCATCTCCTGCACTACCAACAAAACGGACTACAACATCCTTTTTCATTTACTTTCCTCTAGGTTTAGATGATATGAATTCATCATATAAGTTATATAAAAAATGTTTTGAATGACTACAATATTGCTTGTTGCCACCACATCAAAATAGCTATCTCGATTGGTAAAAATATAAGTGCAATCAATGTTAATATAGTAATGAATCTGCTTGTAAGGATTTCATCTAATTCGAAAAACTTCGCATAAGCAGAATTATTGACAGCAGGAGGAGCAATGCCTTGAATTATCAAGGGGATTTTAGCTATGATAGTAAGAGGTAGAAAGATTATCATTAAAACAGTTAACAATCCACCTCCGAATCGTGCAATGATTCCTCTGATTATTGGGATTTCCTTCCATTCTTCCTTCTTTGGTAATATAAATCCTAATCCCACTATTGCTAGCATTATGAACATTGTAATATTATTCAAAACAGTTATAGCAACAAGATCACTGCTTTCATATTGACCTACTGTAAATCGTAGAATAATACCAAGGAGCATCCCTAAAGTAGGGGGGAAGAGTAGTAATTCCTTGAGGATTTTTAACAATGATTTCCTAGATGTTGAACCATAATGAATTCCAATGTACACTCCAAAACTATTTCGATATATTGTTTGGATTAGTAAGAATAGAGAAGCTGCTAGTAAACCCTCTGCCTGATGCTCAGGTGGTAGAACTCCTATAATTATCGGAAAAGGATAGAATATTCCATTCATGAATCCCATTGCACTTAATTCTGCTCCTTTTGCTGCTTTTGTTATATCTTTCTTTCTAATCATTATCCAATCGATTATCATTGAGATTAACATTGCAACAGTACAGACAAGAAAAACATATCCCCAATTTACACCATTGAATGATTCAAGATCTAGAAAAACGAAAATCAGCATTAATGGTGTAAGAATATTCAATCCAGCGAAGAGCATCCACTTGCCTACTTGCTCAGATCTTGGAACTTTTTGTAGTAAGAAACCCGCTCCTATTCCCCCATAGATAGTAACGATGCTTATTGCAAGTTGAGCTAAGTAGAACATTGAAAAAAGGAGAATTAAATTGGATTATAAACCTTTTAATTCTACTAAAAATTCTTCATGTATCATTATTTTTTTTACACTGGGTAGACGGATTCCAGATTTTTTATTAATAAATCATAGAATGCAAAATTTTCCTTTTCTGATACGTCTTTGGCAACTAGAAATTCACTTAGGTTTTGAGCAGTTTGAACAATTACTGTAGGAGCTGTTGTCTCAATTAATGGATGATCTTTAATTTTCAGTCCTTGAAGAGAGGTATTATATTTTGTGCATACCACAGCAAGAATTTTACTTTCATAGGAAAGATCAGGTTTTTCTTCTATTTCTTGAGATAGCCACTTTAATGAACCTTCGTTAGTTGTACTTATCATCCAGAAAAGAAGTGCGAGACCATAAAGTGAGCTAGCACTTCCTAATACTATATATTTATTTGTAAAATCAAATAATTTTGCGAAAGCATTAAGAGTCTTCTTATCATTCTCAAATAATTGTACTGAAAGAATAAAATCTTTCTGGAAGTCTGTAAGTAGTTCCTTTGAACTATCGTCAATTTTCAAGAAATTGTCTCTTTCTTCCTTCATCTCATCAAAATCTTTGTCGATTATATTCATTTTTTCAACAATCGAATTGACTTCTTCTTGTTTTTCCTTTCTTAACCTTAGGGATTTAGCATATTTATCTAGAGATTCTTGAATCTCCTTGAGTTTCTCTTGATTTTCTTCATCTGTAATCTCTATGTTGTCAACATTGGCATCTTTACCTTGCATAGCTAAATTAGATTTCTTATGCCAAACTAAACCTTCCTTAAATACTGAAGGAGTAAAAATCTTTTCTAATGATTTTGCGAGAAGGAATTTTCTTTCTTTTAAGGTTTTAACTTTGCTACTGATAATTGATAAATAGAAACCTAGAGCATTGGGTATAATATTATAAGGGTCGAGTTGCTGATTCCCTCGAATTGCGTTGAAAGGAAGCCCTTGTTCAATCCATTCTATTAATCCTCCAGCAATCATAGCTAATGGAGGATTGAAATTTGTGAATAGAGGTAATGAAGTGAATATATTTGCCATTGAGATAAGAATATTCTGATATCCAAAAGCATCTGTTTGATTATACTTCTTGTAAGTTAATTGCTTTTCTTGTAAGAAATATTGTAAAGATAGATAATACAAAATATTCTTGTTTAAACTTATTGTAGATAAGTCATCAGCTTTGAAGTCTTCTCCTTGCTGGAGAGAATCAAAGATATCAGGATTGCCAAACACTTCAGCTCTTTCAGTAGTCTCAACTATATCTTTTATGATTTCTTGATCATCAGGATACATTTTTTCCAAAATCTGATGAATCCAATGGATTATGTGGTTGTAGAAATAAGGAGCTTTCCTTAAGACTGTTCTCCAACTGATCCATTTAGCTAATCGATCTTTAACAATACCTTCAAGTTTATCTAAATCATCGTCAGTTATAGCTCGTGTGGAATATCTCAAGGGGAAGATTGGAACAGGTTTCTCATCCTTGAAAAGAAGACCTTCAATATTTCTCAAAACAGTTCCAAACACTAGCTCTAAATCTAGTAGAGCATATCTTGAGATAACCTTGGATTCTTTATCATAGTTTGGATAAAATGCAGAATTCTTAAGAAAGGTAGGATGCAAAAAGCGTTCGATTAGGGGATCAAAGAAATTTCTTGCTTCTTCGTCTAGTTCTTCTAATATCTGATCTTTGTTAATCATCTCTTGAATATAATAATCAATCAAATATGCACCAAAAGCTGTACCTTCAAATTCTGGATAATTGAGATAAAACT
>JAGLTP010000357.1 GCA_023135215.1 Candidatus Heimdallarchaeota archaeon | reverse complement strand
TGATAGAAAGCAATATCATGATTATTCCTTTTATAATTGTAGCAAATTTATCTCTCCGTCTAACTTGCGTAAATAAGTCTATTACCTGTTTGGAAACTATCATTAATCCTATCCACATTACAGCCTTTGCAATATAAATTAATACATACTGCATTATAACAATAAGCCGTTGAAGGAAATCGTTTCCAATATCAATCGCCATAAGACATTCATACTTGTATTATCAGATAATATTAAATACTCAACGAAAATTATTAGTGATCCAATAGAAGGGCTTTTTGGTATCACTTTATGTTATGGTTCTCATTCTTCTATTCTATATGTTTTTGGCATTTCTCTTTTATGTTGACTATTTTTTATTAAATCCTTGATTCTCTTAATTTGATCTGCATTTAAATTCAAATCTTTGGCAAGGACACCCTCGTCTTGCTTAAGCTCATACCCCCTTAGAAAAGAATCCAGTTTTTCATATGATGTTCCTATTTCTTTTTCATCGGTTTGATTTGCCCAGAGTCCTGCAGTAGGAGCTTTAGTTATTATACGTTGATTAATTTCGAGACATTTTGCAATTTCAAATATACGGGTTTTATAAATATCCCCCAAAGGAAAGAAATCTGCAGCTAAGTCTCCATACTTAGTACCATATCCTATAGATATTTCAGATTTATTTGATGTTCCTATGACTAGTTTATTTTCTAGGTTTGCAATAGAATACAGAATTATAGCTCTTATTCTAGCTTTTAAATTACCTTTGGCTAAAAGATTGTTTTCTATTTCAGGAATTGTATTTGTTATTTCTTTAAGCATAGATGTTATGTTTATGATTTCTAATTCTGTATTCAATTCCTTTGCGATAAGTTTAGCATCTTCAGTATGCACAAGCTCTAATTCATCTTCAGGAAGATGAAATAATGAAACTTTTTCATTACCAATTGCACGTATGGATAAATAAGCTACTACAGCAGAATCAATACCGCCACTAAGACCACAAACTATACCGTTAGTTCTTGATTTTTCAACCTCCTGTCTAATGAAATCTACAAGCTGTTTAATAATTTCTTCTTGGGAATCTTTATAGAGTTTCATAATTTACAACCGCTTATCCCTGAGAACAAATTCCTTGAGTTTTTTAAAAGTTTGACATATGCACCCTAAAGCAGTTTGGAGCCTCGAAGGGGGATTGAACCCCTGACCTCTGCCTTACCAAGGAAGCGCTCTACCAACTGAGCTATCGAGGCTATTTAGATAACCTATGTAAAAAACTTTTAAGATTTGTGTTTTGTGTAGATAAAATTTTAATAGTGAAAATCCGCTAAGGGCGAAAAATCTAAATATACTTTCTTTAACATCCTAACAAATCGCTTAAGACGGGATAATATGAGGAAACATTCAATCATTCTAGTAATTTTATGTTTTATGCCAATGTTATATGCACCCATTTATCAAAACATTAGTGGGGATACAAATCTGAAATATGTGGTGCTATATGATGAATCTCATGGACAATATTACAATAGAACCTTAATGAATGGGGCTCTAGATTCTCTCAATTCTCTTTTACCACAAAACATTACTCCTAATATTGAGATTGAATTATTATTTAATCAAGAATCCGAGTTTAACTCAACTAACCTACAAGGTGTTGATTTATTAATCCTAACAAATCCAGGAATTAAGGAAGAAGATCAACTCACAACTTCGGAAATGGACTCTATTCTGGATTTTGTAGAACTTGGGGGCGCATTATTTCTTCTATGTAATCCTTTGACTCAAAATGTTAACATTACAGGTCACGTAGAATCGATTAATGATTTACTTGCTAGTAGAAATAATAAAATAAGTTCAGCTCGAATAAGATTTGCTGTAAACGCATCTTACTCTGATGTGATAGTTGATGATTTTCTAAGTACCTATGACAATGACAGTTACGTTTCTCTCAATTACCCAGAAGAAACTGAAGAGTTTATTATGGACGAAGCAACAATCAATGAGACACTTTTTAACCAGGAAACGAAAATAGAAGACTTGCTAATCTATTCTTCTTCAATAAGCTTAGGAATCGAAGAACCAGAATCTAGAAGAATAGGAATAGCTACAACTCCTGTGACCTCATATGCAGTAGATGAAACTTATCATATTTTTAGAGACCCAGTGAACAATTTTCTAACATGGCTCCTAGCTAAGGAATTGGATAACTCCCGAGTAGTTTTATCGGGTTCAACGATAATGTTTAGTAACCAAGAAATAATAGAAGATAATATTTGGCTTGATCAATTGGATAATCTTAAACTATGGAAAAATATCATCCTATGGTTGTTAAATTATACACCCCATCCTGAAGTTTCTCCTCCCGCTATCTGGGCTTTTAGTTATTACGCTTTAGTTATTGCTGCTTTTTCGATTGTAGTTTTTGGGTATGCATTCATTCTTTATAAGTATAAAAATGCAAGAAAAACATCAATTACGATAAAACAGTAAAAAGTGGTGTATAAATATTTAATTTCAATTGTTCTATTAATGATTCTTAGTGATAACTATGATCTCAATAGTAACGTCTTACGTTTAATTAATGAATTGCTGAGTGGTGTAACAGAAGCTAGTGATTTTCGACTTAAAATCAATCAATTCTCAACCACTAAAGTCAGAAATTTGTTTCGTGATAGTTTACCTCAATTTTCATCTAAGCTTAGAGATAAATTTGTTAATATTTTTTTAAGATATTTTTTTAATAATAGACAAATTGAATTCAATGTTCTATGGAAATTTGTGGGCTATAGAGATTTTTGGTACCAAGTTAAAAAATTTCACGATTTCATTTATTCAAGAGATATGAATTTTAATAATGTAGTTCAATATTTTGAAAGAACTCTACTAAGGGGAAACACTAAACCTCGTTTTGGTTATTTAGAAAAGAAGATTATTGAATGGATAAATAAAGACCCGTCTATATTAAACAAGGAAATAGCAAGCAAACTTGATATTTCACAGAAAAAAGTGAGTGTAATTATAAAAAATCTAAAAACCAAAGGTATTTTTCTTGGGAGCTTAGTTGATTATAAAAGAGTTGATTCTTATGAGTTCTTCTCTTTTAGCAATGTATCTAAGAATAAGGAGGATATTCTTTTCTTTGATGAATATACTCTTTTTCCAAATTTTAAACTCGCACAAGGTGTTATGGTCAAAAAAATTAAAGATAATTCACTTTTCTACGTTTTGAACAAGAAGATATCTTGTAATGTAAAAGCATTGAATCATGGTATTTCAATACAAGATTGGCAAGAGCATGTAAAAATCGAAAAAACAAAAACAAGTCCAAGTATTTGTAGTAATAACAACGTTAAACTTGAAGCAATCGTGAATAAGGAATACGTTCTTCACCTTATGAGGAACTGCGAAATTGATTTCAAAAAACCTGATATTACTGAAATATCGCAAAAATACAGTATTTCTACACGAACCTTGTTCCGTGCTAAAACTAAGCTTAAGGATCAAGGAATTATCGATCCACGCATGGTGATTGAAAGCGACGAGTTAATGACTCTTCTAGTTATATCTGATAAAGAATTATTGGAATTATACAACAAAGTACCTTATATTAAAACATATCAGATTCAAGCTATTGGCGATGGTACTCGTTGGATATCTTTTCTATCCATTTTTATTCAAGATTTCAAATTCCTATACCCACTGATTAATAAAAAAGCAGAAATATTTCAAATTATGACCAAAAAACGTAAAGAACTATTAAAAAGCGATAGTTTCTCTACAATTCAATCAAACACAAGATTTATACAAATTAAATAGAGTTGTTTAATGTATGTCAAACCAGCGATCCTTGAAAGAGATTATAGAAACCATATCAATAGAAGCTGGAATAGGAAAAGAGGAAATCCATCAATTGATTAATAAAAAGATGGATGAACTAGGTGAATTTGTTACGGAACTGGGTGCAGCACACATCGTTGCACGAGAAATGGGTGTCGATTTATCATCTGAACCTCCAGTAAAAGAACAGTCCGTAATTAAAATTGATCAGCTTGTACCAGATCTTAACAATGTGAGTCTTTTGGGAAGAATAGTAAGATTATATGATAGTCATTCCTTTAAAAGAAAAGATGGAACAGACGGTGTATTACAATCGATAATTATAGAAGACAAAACTGGTTCTATCAGAATAGTTTTCTGGGATGAAAAAACTGGAGAACTACAAAATAGTAATTGTAAAACGGGGGATCCAATTCGAATTTTCAATGGATATACTCGTCTTGGAAGGGATGGTTCTACAGAAGTACACCTAGGGACTAGAAGCCAATTACAAATCCGACCCTCTGGAATTAAGGATGATGAATTGCCTGACTCCAAACCAACGCACACTAAAATTCAAGATATAAAAGGAAACGAAATAGATGTTTCTATTAGAGGGAAAATAACTCAGATAGATGATAAGCTGGAATTTGAACGTTCTGATGGAACAAAAGGACAAAAGCAAGGTCTTGTTATTGGGGATGAAACGGGGGAAATTTACATAAATTTCTGGAATGAAAAAGCGGAAAAACTCGATGCTTTTGTATTGGGGGATATAATTGAAATTGTAGGCCTTGCCACTAAAATTGGATTAAGAGGCTTTGTTGAGCTCCATTCAAACAGATATAGTAGTATTTCGAAGATAACTGGAATAGCAGATATTGTTGTCAAGAAGGGTTTTATCGGTTCTATGAAAGGAGTAGAAAATCAGTTATTAAAAATCAATCAGATAAGTGAACTTAACAAACTAGTATCAATAAAGGGTTTAATTGCTGATGTTAGTTCATTACATGAGTTTTCTAGAGAAAATGGATCTAAAGGAAAAGTAAGAAATTTAACAATAACAGATAGTTCAGGTATCATTAGAATTGTTTTATGGGATGATAAAACACAATTAGTAAATGAAGAGGATACTGACAAACTTTTCACCATATTCAATGGTTTTACTAGAAAAGGTAGATTTGAGGAAATTGAAATCCATTGCGGAAAGCAAACCCAGATTGATATTGAAGAAGGTGAACTTGATCAGTTAAAACAATATATTGTGGAATTTTCAAACATAAATAACTTATCTGAAGAAGAAACAGAAGTAAATATCAAGGGTATTATTACTGAATTGGGCCCAATTCAGGAAATAGAGACTAAAGAGAAGGAAATGGTGAGAATGCTAAACTTCAAAATTGAGGATAATACTGCTGATATTCGTATTACTTGTTGGCGAGAGAATGTTGACAAACTCCATGATTTATCAGTTGGAGATACTATAGAAATCTTGCATGCTAGAATTAAAGCAGATACTGGATATGGAATAGGGCTACTCATCGCACGAAATACCATTATCAAGAAAGCATTGGACAATTCTTCAAATCCGCAAGGTTTTGTATCAAGTCTAAATGTGTCAGATACTAGTACCTACGAGCAGTCAATCCAAGATATAGAAGATATCAATGAAGGTGATGATGTAACAATACAAGCAACAGTAGTGAAACTAGTAGAAAAACCATTTGTATATGAATTGTGTCCTTTGTGCAAAAAAAAGGTTAAAGATGAGAATAACCAATATCTTTGCGCAGAACACGGTACTGTAGAAGAACCCATAAATCGTATTCTATTCACGTTTGTTGTTAATGATGGTACTGGAAATATCAATGTTTTTTGTGCAGGCAAATTAGCGGAGATAATTCTTGGTTTATCTGCAGATTCAGCTTCGAGAATGGTGGAAGAACAGGAATCAAGTAAGGTTCCCTATACACATCTTAAAAACAAAGGTTTCGTTAATTCTGAACTCCTAATTAGCGGTAAAGTAAACAAAAACCCTTTTCTTAACAGTCTAGAAATTGTTGCTAAATCTATTGAAAAAGTAAAATATAAAGATGCAACTAAAGGACTTGTTAAGAATATATACGTTGATTAGAGGTTCTGATTTTACGAATTATAAATCTAAGAAAATTGTATATTTGATTCTTTAAAAATCACTTAACATAATCTACGAATGATTAAATTTGTGAAATCACATTTTGGTCGAAAAGCTTATTAATGGAGATAAAGCTGCTTCACCCGATTACAATGGATTTCAACGTCATATTTACCTTAACGATAATTGCTTTAGTAATCGCTGTGGTTTTTGGTTTGTTCTATCACGCATTTAGTGTTGGTAAAGAAGAAAAGGAAGCATAATAATTATATTTCCAAAATCATTCCCTTCTTCTTATTATAGATTTTAATGACTGTTGTTATTGCACCTGCAAGAACCCCTGAACTTGAAACCAAAGGTATTACTAAATTGGTTAAATTGTTTGCTCCAGATAACTTTGTTCCTACTAAATCTAAAATTAGATAGCTTCCTTTTGTTATATTTATATTCGAATAGTAAACATAAATGTCATTAATTTGAAGATTATAATTTTCGGAGACTTCTTGGGATGTACTCGAAAACAGTTCCCATTGATATTTAGATGAAGTAAAACTGCCATTTAGGTAATAAATTAAAGAAACATCGGAAAAACTCTTTGTTTGAGAACCAATTATGAAATGACACATTATTTGATTTTTTTCTTCATCTAATGATACTTGTACTTCTGGTCCAAGAGTTGTAATGATTAACTTGTGATTATTATCATCTTCACCTGCTTGTACTCCCCAGTAAATGATACTAGATTCAATATGCACAGGAATACGTGAAGAATCTGTTTGAATATAAGCATCCAGTACTGGAAACATCTCTTCATTGGTAAAAGTATACCACTTATCATGTGAATTCATGTAAAGAACATCATAAGCAATTGTGATATTTGGAGAAATAAATACATCCTCACTATTTCTAGAAATTTCCGCTTGCAGGTGTTCAAACACTATTTCAAATGTCTCCGAGGTTAAAACAGTATAGAGTTTTATTATTGAAAAAGTTATACTAATAACTTGAGATGTAGAAGGCAAATTAACTTCACAAGTATATCTCCCATCCATATCCAAAATCCCTGTTAAGGATAGATTTGCACTATTTTCAATCATTACTGGGGCAAAACCTACAGGATAAGAATCTGATAAGACATTAAACGAGAGTAGATAATAGGTTGGCATCGCTAATTTTTCATATAGAAATTCAATTTCTATTTCACTTACATACACATGAACACCCACTGTGTGTATTATAGAAGAGTGAGTCGTTGAACTAACCCAAACTTCCAGCAAGTAATCTCCACAAGATAAATAATATGAAGAAACCAGAAGTTGAAATTGATTTCCATCTTCTATTACGTTTATACTTTCATTATTCAGGTATGCAATAATGCTTCCCTCCTCAATCTCAATTCCTGAAATCAAGCTTTCGTAGCTAGCATTAACTATTATGATAGCATAGTGTGGAATCACAATCTGATTTGTAATTTGTAATTGAGCTGGAAATCTTTCCAAAAGAAACGTTGCATTTGTATAACCAATTCCATTGTGATCAGTTATTATAAAAACAATATCTAAACTACCATTAGTTATCCAAGGGGGAATGGTGAAAATCAAGGTTTCATTCTCAAAAAGAACAGATGTCCCTCCATCTTCATCAGAAAACCATAGAAGATTAATTACGTTATTCGTATATTCATAGTTGAAACTAAAAGTTGCATCTATAGTTTCAAAAATTGTTAATGAAGAAAAATCTGCGCTTTCAATTAAATTAGGTATAGCAAATTCACAATAGAGAAGATCACTTTGATTTGTATTATTCAAAGACAAAAGGTTATATTCCCCATCTAAGCTTTCATTGGCTAGAATATCAAAATTCTTAATTTCACCTATAAGAGACCAAAAAGCTGGATAAGTTATATTTATGATACTAGCAAATATACTCAAATTAGTTTTCGTAATTATATAAGTTGTAATCTCGTTTATGGAAGCATGATTTTCCGTTATAATTTCAACTGTACCTGAAATTAAAACGCTATAATTTGCATTAATAATAAAACTTGAATTATGACTCCAATAGATTGCATATTCAAAAGAAGATACACCATCTCCTATCTCAACATATAGATTAAAAATTCCTGAATTTGAACTTGTTGAGGTTATAGCTATTCCATTCGTTTTCAATTCTATATAATCTGCTGATACCGAGGATCGTATTTCAAAATTATCAATCAACAGAGAACATTCTGAAAATTCAGGTGATATCACATATATTCCTACAGATTTTATTGTAGTGGGGATATAAGGATCATTTTCATTAAATAATTCAGATAACTCTAGAGAATAATTGTTCCATTCATTGTTCCAACTACTATTCTTTAACAATCTATATACAATAAATGGGGAAGTTGTGTTTTCTCCAATTAAGGGGGGGTTAATATTAGTATAATGCCAATGAATTACCATTATTCTACAAGTATCAAAAACTAGATCAAAAATAAGGGATGAATTTACTACGTTCTGAATGCTTGAATTTATTTCTAGCAAGTAATTATAGCTGATTCTTGTATCAATATCATATAAATCAATATCTTGTTGATATAACGCATAGCTCATCGTTTCAGTATTGCTAGAGAAGAATTTCCAAACATATGATCCTTCAAAACTTCTGCTTTCTTCCACTCTTTCTAAACTTAATCCTGCATTTATAGCATCTACAGAATAAAACCCAACTTCATTTTCAGCACCTGAATTTTGAATATATTGTGATTCAATTTCTGAAACATTTCCTTCAAAATTATACTGACCTTGACTAGGTAGTGAAATAGTTAAATTTCCGTTGTTGATTTCTTCACTCACTTCATTTTTGGAATATATGCTGGAAACATTAACGTTGGGTTGAAATTCATCAAGAACATCGTCGAAAGTTTTGTTATAATCCGCTTTTAACTGTTCTAGATCCATCTGATCATAACTTTCTTCTTCTTTTTCTAGCTCTAAATTGTGCTGGTTTTCTTCAGCGCTCTTTGCTGCATTTATGAAATTTACATTGATATTTGAATCTGATTCTTCCGTATTAATTGCTAAATTACCATTCAGTTCACTATTTAACAGATTTTTACCCTCTATAAATGGAGTAAGCAATAATACCACTAGATATAATATGATAACAAATGCTAGAAAATGTTTTTTCTTCATCTATCTCCTTTTTCTATCTATATTAAGTATTAAAAACAGCACAATTTTTTGAAGTTTTTTTTGTTTTTCTGCTGTTCATTTACGGATTATAATTTGGAAAGCTCAAATGCTTAATTACTAATTTGGAGAAGTCTAAGTTTATTTTGTGTCTAAAAAAAAGATTATGTTGAATACTTTCAGTCAACAGTCTCTCCTTTCTTTTTATTATATATATAGTAGATAATAACTACAATAAACCATATTAAAAAATAGTTAAAGCTTTGTTTGAGTCTTAAAAATTTTCAATAGTTTCAGAAAGGTTGTTTTTCTGAGTAGAATGGAAGGTTACTTGTGTGATGAATGTGGATGTAGGGTTATCGAAGAAAATGGCATAAATGTGTGTCAGAAATGTGGTTTAGTTCATGATGTTGTTCTCGAATCATCATCTTTTCAACTAGGATCGATTTCTCAAGATCGATCACGTAAAAGCCAGCAATATACTTCAATAAACAATAGATTGGCAATTGTTAGTTCTCTAGGTTCTTCAATTGGAACTGTTGAAGAGTATATGTTTAGAGACTCAAATGGTACATTATTGGATGAACATTCACAATTGAAATTTAGAAAATTTAAGAATTTTTATCATATTCCAGGTGCAATAAAAGGAAAAGAAACTGATTATCGAACGATAAAAATCTTAAATGAGGTTTTTTCCAGACTTCAAGTTCCTGAAAAAATCCGAGAACGTACACTTTTTCTTTACTACAAATACAAGAAAGAGCATAAAAAGAAAATAACGAACCATGTTTTATTATCTGCTATGGCTCTTCTTCTAAGTGTTCGTGAATCTGGACATAATTGCCCCCTCTCTCTTAAAGAGATTGTTGAAACATATAGAAATCTAGGACATAGAGTTTTAGGGAAGAATCTCCTGGGATTAATGCAAGATCTCAATATTAAATCTACAACAACAGGCATCAGACGAAGTGAACAATACATTTTTCGTGTTTGTTCGCTTATATGCCGTACTCCTGTTATAACAGAGAGAATTGTGAAAAAATATTCAGTCGATGTTTATGTATATGAGAAGATTCTTCAATTGCTTTGTCTTAGAATTTTAGAAAGAATCTCTTATGCAGACAGGGGAGGGAGGAGACCTTATCCTTTTTCAGCAGCTTCAGCATATGTTGCTGACAAATTATTGTCAAAGAAAATACAAAGTTCTTCTGCTTTAACACAAAAATTAGTCGCGCAGTCAACCAATGTTGCAGAGTTTACTATTCGTGATCATGCAGAATTTATGATGTCTTATGATTTCGATGATATAGTCTCTGAAATCAGTAAAAGGTTATCCTCAAGCTTTACTTAAGAAGCAAATTTATGCTTTCTAATATATTGAGTAGAAAATCTTTCCTAACTAAAGACAAAGAAATTGGAGTAGAAAATCCTTACTGCAAAAACTATCAGAAAATGCAGCACTAGAGTTATTATCAACCTAATTTTAATATTTTTTTCATTACCTATTTTTAGTAAAAAGTAATTATTTAGTAAGTTAATGAAAAGAAAGGAAACTGAAAGAAACGACCAAAATGAAGGCGTGTTCAAGAACTCATTTGTTTGCATGAATCTATATATATTTGCAAAAATTGGGGAGAATCCCCCTATCATAGCTATGGTTACTGAGGTCACATAGCGTATAATTTTGATTCTTCTTTGATGAATTTTTAATAAGTTCTCTTTTTCTTGAATAGCTTCTTCTCTATTCTTGATTAGTCTAGCTGTTATCTTTACCTTTTTTAGAATGTCAGATGAGTCTGAATAATTAATTGATGAAAAAAGACTAATCATAGAAGGATAATTAAAATCAATTGATGATAAAACTCTAATTAATTCATCTCCAAATTGTAGTCTTAGAAGCAATTCATCAGGTAGAAATTTAATATTGAAAAGTGCTCTTTCCAGATTTTCTCCATTTTCAATCTGTGTTGCTATTCCTTGTAAAAAAACATAATCAGAGCATTCAATTTTAGTCATTTTTCTCACTTAAACTTTTATTTTGAATAAATCTCAAGGCAAATGTACCAAACAATGAATAAAGAAGAGGAAACACAAAAACAATTAGAGAATCTGATGGAAGAATAAGTGCTAGAACAAGACTAAGTACTAGTGGAAATAAACATGAGAAAGCAATGAAAATGATAATATTGTCCTCGATTAGCTTTATGGTTTTTTTAATCTTGAAAAGAAAATCTGGGTCAGAATCTACAAAGAAATCCTCTCTCTTGATGTTTTGAAAAGCATTCTGATATTGTTTATTCAAAAAAATCTCCTTTCCTTCATCAATAATCGTGTTTTCATCTTCCCCTAGATTCATGTTAAAAAGCATTTCTTGGAAATATTTTTGATAATAATCATCAAAAGCACTACCTGAAATCAAAAATTCTATTGCTTTAGGAAATGAGTTTGAAGAGATCATGTTTATTGATAGAGAATTAATAATTAAGAAAGCTGATTCATCAAATAATTGATGTCTTTGTATTATTGTTGAACGCACATAATCACCAAAAACAAAAACATATGCAATACTAACAATTAAACTGATAGCAATTGTTAGAATGATATTAGCATGAGTTAAGAAATGAAAAACCACAAAAAACAAAACAAAAATCAAGATTGAACTATTTCCAATAAATCTGAGCTTAATGAGATCTTTTTCTGTAATAAAAAAACTAGAATGCTTTCTTACCTTAGATAAAATCATTTTATCAAGAAATTTCATAGGAAAGATACTGAATTGTCTGACATTAGATTTATTGTTTGATCTGCTAAGGAAATTCAATTTTTCACCCCTTATTATCTAACTCATTGCATCTTGTTTCCAGAGAGAGTAAAAACTCAATTCAATAACCAATCTCTTCCTCTCCTTGGAGATGTTCATTCTTCTGGAATTTTTGGCTCCTTTTTCTTATAGAGGTACAAAATTCCTTCAGAAATGATTTTTCTTTGATATTTTCAATAATTCGTTCATTATTTTCTTCAATATTATAAATTCTAGTTAGAAAATCCTGATTTAGAGAATCTTCTTCAAACTCTTTGTTCACCTCGTAAACTTCAAATATTCTTCGTATAAACGAAAATTCAGTAATGTCTCTTCTCATTATAACTATGATATCAAGTGATAGGAAATCTGAAGGAGATATTTTGTGCAAATTCTCCCATCTTCTCAAGATTTTTTGAATTGAATCAGAATGCGCTGTTTGAATTCCTTTTAATCCTGCATTTAGTGCTTCAAACATTGCTTGTGTATGTTCTCGAGATTGGATCTCTCCGAGATAAATCCAATCAGGTGACCGATGAAGAAGTTTGAGAATCTCTGAAGTTTTAGTATGGTTTGCCTTATTAGATTCAAACGAATCAACCTGAATTGATAGGTGCTTATATCCTAAAGAGGATTGATCTATCGATTCAATCGCATCCTCTATAGCAATCTTCCGCCAATTCTTTGGTGTATACAAATCTATTGCGTTTGCTAGAGTTGTTTTTCCTGCATTGGGTTCTCCAATAACTGTAATGTTTCTTCTTTGTTTTACTGCTTCTACCAAGTATGCACCTACAATAGAAGGAAACGTCCCTAAATTAATTAAATCAACTAAAGTCAATGGATTCGATTTCAGTTTTCTTATATTAAAAGTAGGTCCATTGGGTGATAGGGGTGGAAAATCCATAGATATTCTTAGATGAAAAGATTTTGTTTGAAACTCAACTTTTAAAGACGGTTTTTTTGGTGATATTGATATTGGGTGCTCTAATTTTAATCTTGTAAGGAGACCTTCAATTTCATCTTCCTCAAGAATAATTTTAGTATTGCATCTTCCAAAATATTGGTGATCTAAATAAATTTGTGAGTTCTTTTGGTCCATATATATTTCATTTACTGAATCATCAAGAAAGAGACCCATTATTCTATCTAATTTTACCAAACGATAAATGAAGAGTTCTGCAAAAAAATCCGGATTAACTGAAAGATTGTCTATTTCAAGAATTTTCCACATGCATATAGACTTGAGAATTTCCAAAAGTTCATCAAATTTAAGAATTCCTTTACCCAATCTTTCTTTGTTTTTATAAACTAATGATGTTAATTCAGAGAAGAGTAAAGGATTTAAGGCAAAATCAAAGAGAGGTTCAGCATTGTAATAAATAATTTTATTCTCCTTAATAATCTCTATTTTGTATCCTTTTACTGTATACTTGCTTAAGGGAGTACTAGATTCCAATTCCTCCTTTAGCAGGCTATTACGATTATTCATCTCAATCATTTGGCATTAACTATTCTAGTGTTTGCTATATCAACACCACTTTTTTATTCGTAAAACTAGGGTTGTTTTTCTTCTTCAAAAACTAGTAATAATGTAATAACTTTAAATAGAAAAAACTAATATTTGTTGGTGTGAGAAAATGGGTAGCAACTACGATGTAATGTGGACTGAAAAATACAGACCAAAAACCCTTGATGAACTTAAAGGTCATGAAGATATAGTTTTACGTCTAAAAGGATTTGTTCAAAGAAGAAACCTACCACATCTTTTACTAGCTGGACCTCCAGGTACTGGAAAAACCACCGCTTTATTAGCATTAGCTAATGATTTATTTGGTTCGAACAATGTTGCACGCAACTTGCTAGAGATGAATGCTTCAGATGATAGAGGTATTGATGCAATTAGAACTAAGGTAAAGGAATTCGCAAGAACCGCATCTTATGGTGGGGTTCCCTTCAAGATTATTTGTCTAGACGAAGCAGATAGTTTAACCTCCGCGGCACAACATGCTCTAAGAAGAACGATGGAAAGATATGTAAAAACTAGTCGATTTGCTTTGATTTGCAATTATTCTAGCAAAATTATAGAACCAATACAATCTAGATGTGCCATCTTTAGATTCAAACCGCTTGATGAAAAAAGCATGAAAGAATTCCTTATCCACATTTGTGCTAATGAAAATCTTGCATATGATAAGGAGGGAATAAATACTGTCCTTTATATCTCTGAGGGTGATTTGAGAAAGGCGATTAATATTCTTCAGTCTACTGCAGCTTCAGGAAAATCAATTGAGAGAGTTACTGTGTTGCAGACTGTTGGTCACGCAGATCCTGAAAGAATTAGAGAAATGTTACAACACGCACTTAAAGGCGATTTTAATAAAGCTCGTGAGATATTACAGCTTCTAATTCTAGAATATGGATTATCCGGGACAGATGTAACGTATCAAATCTATAGAGAAATTCCCTCTTTATCGCTGCCTGATTTACAGAAACTTGGTATTACAGAATTCTTAGCAGAAGTTGATTTCCGTATCTCTGAGGGCGCATCTAGTAATATTCAATTGAGTGCGTTCTTAGCTAAACTTGTAAAGGATGGAAACAAAGAATAAAAAATCAAGTTGAATCAGAAGCTTTGAAAAAATTGTAAAGTAAGGAATTTATCGATAGATCTCTTTTAAAATTTAAAAAATTTATTTTCAGCTTTTCTAAGATAGATTTGATTGCTTTTTCATTTTCTATCCATTTAATATTCTCATAGAAATGTTCTACTAGAATTAAATTTCTAGGATCTGCAGGTGCTAAGTTAATTTCTTTTATCTGATTATCAGAAGCTAACAACTGTATAGTATCTTGTAATTCTTCTGATAATTGGTTAAAATTAAGCACATAAGAGACGATTCTTCTTATTTGTTCCCATAAGAAGGATTGAGCAACAAATTCACAGATAACATTATCGTTTCTTTCAAAGATATCTATCTTACTAATTTTCCTATTTGTCTCTCTATGGTCTTTCCTACAAAATAGTCTAAAATCGTGCTTACCTTCAAAAACTGAACAGATATTCTTTAATTCCTCTAAGGATAAATTGAATATTTTTTCTACATGATCTGAAGGAAGAACATACCAATATTTCTTCCAACTACTAAATTTTGGTGAAAAAGCATCCTCAACCTCTGCGTATGCCCAACATATAATTGATTTATCACTTGGTCCTACTGCGTTAATTTGGTCTAGTATTATTTCTTTTTCTGAATCAAACGCAAAAACATTTCCTATTGCATTGACAGATTTATCAGTTCTGCTTGCGCTTCTGAAATTGCTTATTTTTGCATTTTGAATATGTTTTGATTTTTTCAACATTGTAATAATGTTTCCTTCTATTGTTGTGATATTTGGTTGCCTTTGATAACCATAATAGTTTTCTCCCTCATAAAAAACTCTCACTAAATATCTCATCTTTTTCAAGCTCTTTCCTTCTGAAAGAAATAAAAGTCTACTGTAACCAAAAGAAAAAATTAAAAAAGCCATTTATTTCTGGTATCATACTGCCTCGATGGTGTAGCTCGGCCAATCATTGCGGACTCTCACTCCGCAGACCCGGGTTCAAATCCCGGTCGAGGCACCAACCCCCTATTTTATTCAATTTCTCTCCCAGATTCTGAACAATTGCTTCAAAGAATGTGCTAGAACGTTGTTTTCATCGAATTGATATATTAATATTCGACCAAATTTCTTTTCTCTAATTAAACCAACTTCAGTCAGAAATCTAAGATGATTCTTAACTGCTGTATGATTTAGGTTTATAGTTCGAGAAATCGCTGATATATTCAGTTCTCCTAATTCTGCTAGTAGTTTTAGAATTCTCACCCTTCCTTTAGATGATAAAACATCTTCTACAGCAAGACCAGTTAAATTACCGTTTTGGTTTTGTTTATTCATATTCTCCTACCTCCTCGTTTTCATAAATCAAGCTAACTCACATGTGTTCTATTGTTTTCTTCTGGCTTTCAATTGCTTTCATAAGAAATAGTTCAATGGTTTCGACAGATATATCTGGAATGCTTATCAGCGTTGTTTTCCCCCTCATGCCTTCTCCCGATATCTTTGTACTAATAACATCTTGTTTTGATAATTCTTTAAGATAGGTCCATATTTGAGTGTGTTTTCTTGGTTCTTCATTATACTCTTCACATACAAGTTTGTATGAACCTATGGCGTCATTAGTTGATATGTAAGCGTTTTTTGTATGTTTTAATTTTCTAATTGTAGCAAGAAGTATTAGTTTTTGGTGAAGAGACAACGTCAAAATTACTTCCCTCCTAATCTCTGGATGAATGAGAGCCTTTGCCTTTCTAACATGATCGGGATATACAATTGGTGAATTCTCATCATCAGAACATTGACCTGCTCCCCAGAGAAGTTCGATAGCATATCTTGCATCGCCAGATTTACTAGAGATATCTGCAATTAATTCAATTGTATCTTCAGTAATGGTACCGTCATAAAAAGCTAGTTCGGATCTTGATTTTATAATATCTTTCAAATCAGCTTCGCTATATCTATCTAGAGATATGTGGTTGGATTGAAAACTGCTTTGAGTGCTTGCATCAAGTTGATGAATAAAGTTAAGATTTCTTGCAACAAAGATGTAAGAGATCCACTGTTTTTCGGTCATCTCGCTAATACGTAATAGAGTATAAAGAAAATCGGTTCCTGAACGGGAAATTAAATAATCGATCTCATCTAAAACCAATAATACTTTTACTGAATAGAAATCTAATAATCTAATAAGAAGAGATTGCAGCTCTTCAAACGAATATCCTCTCGGTGGTATAGCTTTGTTTAATTTCCTTGCTAAAGTGCTAACAATCAAATAAGGGCTTTTGTATATTCGGCAATTTATATAGACAAAAAGAAAGTTGTTTTGCTTGTCAATGTTTTGAAGCAATTGACCAAATCTCTTTGCTAGTGTTGTTTTTCCTGAACCTGTAGGCCCTGATATGCAGACTTTTCTTAAAGGCTCATCTTGGGGTTCAAATATAGTTTTAAAATACTTGGCAAGTGTTCGCAGTTCTTCTTCTCTGTGTGGAAGATAAGGTGGAATATAAGTAACTGACAAACAGCTTATGTTTTTGAACACAGTTGGTTTTTTGATCAACGATTTAAAGAATTCTTCATCAGATGTATTCATCATACTCGCCTCTAAAACAATCAAGTGAAATTCCTATTTATACTTACTAGACAGACATCTCTGAAAGTGATTTAGAATCTCACTTTTACTTTCACTTTAGTACGAAGTTTAATTACCTCTATTCTACAGTTTTCTTTATTTCAAAACCATTTATTACATTTGCAAGTGTTTGAAGTGGATAAATTACCTGCTCTTGCTATGAAACATCTGCCGATAAAGTTAAAAATCCATAGTATGGGTCTTGTACAAAATATGTGGAGATTGCCGAGTGGTCAAAGGCGCTAGAATGAGGATCTAGTCCTTAGTGGTTCGGGAGTTCGAATCTCCCTCTCCGCACCATCTATCGATTCTATTTTGATTACTTCTTGTTATAAAAATAGGATACAATTTGTAATAGAACTCAACTAAAGAAATCTCCGAAGGAATTAGTAGTCCAGTCTATTAAATTAAAAATTAAACCAAAAATAATAGCAAAAATAAGAATCGCAATACCTATGAGTAATATTTCCTCTAATATTGGGGATCCCCTTTTCCCCTTAATTCTGAAACAGTTGATTATTTTTGAAAACATCAGCATAATTCTCAGTTTATATCCTAATATAATTATAAAAACTCCACAAAACAAATTTTTCGGAATAAAAATTACTTTTTATTTTCCTTATGGTATATATGAACAAACTTTCTTTTCCGAAGATTCTATTAAAAAGACTTGAACATGGAAAACCTTTTTTATAATTAAACTCGGAAGCGATATAGTATCAACCTTAATCGGGTGTTGCAATGGATATTGAACTTATTGAATTATTTCCTAATTCCATCAAATTCATCTTATCGGATGTGTCATTGGCGTTTGCAAATGCAATTAGAAGAACATCATTAGCGGATGTTCCATCTCTTGTTATAGAAGATGTTTATGTTTTAAGAAACACGTCACCCCTATTTGATGAATTTATAGCACACAGATTGGGACTGATTCCCCTAAAATATGATCCAAAGAAACTTGAATTAAATTTCAGAGACAAATGCGATTGCGGGGGTATAGGGTGCAACTTGTGCACAGTTACTTTGACTCTTTCAAAAGAAACCGATAATCAAACATCATCCGTTGCTTATAGTGGAGATCTTGCATCTACACAAGAGGGGGTTGAACCCATTAGTGCTACTATCCCCCTTGTTAAGTTAGGGCCAAATCAAGCGTTAGAACTTGAATGCATGGCTCAGCTTGGAATTGGAAAAGAACATGCAAAATGGCAACCTGTATCAGCAATGGGCTATCAAGAGTTTCCCATCCCTAAAATCAATAAGGATAAATGTACCAAATGTTTAGATTGCATAGATGCATGTTATACTGGTGTTTACCAGAAAGTTGATGATGAAGTACAAGTAGCAAATCCTCTTAATTGTACTCTATGTAATTATTGTATTGATTTCTGTGAACCAGGGGCAATTACAATTAAGAAAGATTCAAACAAGGTAATTTTTTCATTTACAACAACTGGGGGTAAAGGGCCATCAGCTGTTCTAGCAGATGCTGGAGATGTAATTCTCTCCAAAATCGACGAATTAAAAAAGAGTTTGGAAACAACATTAACAGAAGAAGAAAAAGTAAAGTAGAGTGAACTGGAAATGCCAAAAAGAACTGGAACAACTGATCCAAATTTAGTTAATTTAATTAACAATTTAAAAAAGAAATCCGCAGAAACTAAAACTGCTTTATGGAAGACTGTAGCAGAGAGATTGGAAAAATCGAGACGGCAAAGAGCTACAACCAATCTCAGTAAAATTAACAGACATACAAAAGCAAATGATATAGTGGTAGTGCCAGGCTCGGTTTTGAGTTCTGGTTCTTTAGATCATTCAGTTACAATCGCTGCATTAAAGTTCTCTGAAGGTGCAAAAGAGAAAATTCAAGCAGCTAGCAGCAAATTCATCTCAATTCAAGAACTGGTAGATTCTAAACATGCTGCAAAGAAAATTAAGATTATTATTTAGAAGAGGTAAACAAGATGTCAAAGAACATTAAGAGTGTAGAACTTCAAGTATCTGCTCCTAAACTTTATATTGACGCAGAAAATGCTATTTTAGGAAGACTATGCTCAGAAGTAGCTAAATACCTTCTTGAAGGAAGTTCAGTTAATATTGTCAACTGTGAAAAAGCTATAATTTCTGGGAAAAAGCATTCAATTTTAAGTGAATATAGAGATATTCAAAAGATACACACTCACACAAATCCTAGAAGAGGACCATTTCATCCTAAAAGACCGGATAGATTAGTAAGAAAGACTGTTAGAGGAATGCTTCCTTGGAAGAAAAGCAAAGGAAAAGCTGCTTATCACAGACTAATGACCTTTATAGGAGTACCTGAGGATTTCAAAGGTGCCGAGATAATAAAACCAAGATTCGCTGATGCTGATAAATTAAACTGTAAAAAGGTTACAGTCGGTGAACTCTGCAAAGAATTTGGTTGGGAAGAATAAATTTAGGTGAAAAAGATGGGAAAAGTTATTGTATCTTCTGGAAAAAGAAAAACCGCGATTGCACGAGCAACAATAAAAGAAGGAAAAGGCAGGATAAGAATCAACGGTGTTCCTCTTGAAATTCTATCAAATGAATTAAGTAGAGTAAAAATCAATGAGATTTTTATTTTAGCAGGTGCAGACAGAAGAGAAGCACTCGATATTAAAGTGAAAGTAAGAGGAGGAGGATTTATGGGTCAAGCTGAGGCTATTAGAACTGCTATTGCAAGAGGATTAATAGAATATTTTGAAGACACAAGCTTGAAGGAAAAGTTTGTTCTTTATGATAAAACAATAGTTTCTGGAGACCCAAGAAGAACTGAACCAAAGCACTTTGGGGGACGTAGTTCAAGATCAAGATTTCAAAAATCTTATCGATAACTTTTTTTTCTTTTACTTCTTTCTATATACATCTTATGACAAAAGTAATTGATTGTTCCATGGGTGAGGGTGGAGGTTCTATTGTAAGAATCTCTGTTGCTTTAGCAGCTCTGACAAATAATTCTTTAAAACTTATAAATATAAGAGCAAAACGATCCAATCCTGGTTTAAGAGCTCAGCATCTAGAAGCCATTAATGCTTTACAACAATTGTCTGGAATGTCTGTAGAGGGAGCAAAGATAGGAAGTCAAACAGTAAATATAGAGGAGGGATATAAGCCAAAAGATGAAGCCTTAGTAAATATTCGGACAGCGGGAAGTATTTCATTAGTTTCACAGGCAGTATCCTATTATTCATTTATTCAGAAAAGAAACATCAAATTGAAAATAAAAGGGGGTGCAACGCATGGAAAATGGGCACCTTCCTTAGAATATTTGACGAATGTAACTCATGTTTTATTGAAACTTATGAATAAGCAAATATATACAGAACACCGCAAATTTGGCTTCTTTCCAAAGGGGGGAGCTGATATTATTGTCAAATATAATAAAAATGAAAACCCCTTACCTCTTATTTTAGCTGAAAGAGGAGAATTAGAGGGAATTAATGCATATTCTACAGCTTCTATGAGTCTTAAAAGTAGAAAAGTTGCTGAAAGGCAACTTAATTCATTTATCAAAAATACAAATCCACGTGTTGAAGTTACTCCGATAATCAAATATGTTGATAGCATCAGCCCAGGTTCTGGTTTAACTATAGTAAACCAATATTCGAATGGTTCTAGAAAAGGAAATTTTGTCCCAGGGGAAAAACATCTCTCTGCAGAGCGAGTTGGAGAAATTTGTAGCTCAAAATGGAAGAAAATGGAAAAAAACACTGGAGCGATTGATATTCATGCAACAGATCAACTTATAGTTCCAATGGCATTAGTTGACGATAATTCTGAAATAACAGCAGACGAAATATCGAATCATACAAAAACGAACATTGAATTAATTAAAAAATTCTTTAAAAAATCGATTACAATCAAAAAAGAGGTCAATCACTATTCCCTTACCATAAAGAGTCTATAG
>JAGLTP010000356.1 GCA_023135215.1 Candidatus Heimdallarchaeota archaeon | reverse complement strand
CAATAGAAGTGCTGCAGAAATATCCGCTATAAGACCTCTCCTTTCGAAACCACCGCTTTGAAAAACTTGTCCTAATACTGTTGCTAAAACTGCAAAAATCATAACAAACCATAATGCTGCAGATAGAATAATTATGCTACTTGGAACTTCATCAATCAAATATCTAGCTGTTAGTTTATGGTCATCAGCTACAAAAGTAAGAAGCTTATAGTCAACTTTGAAGGCTAAAACTCGTACAAGATTTCCACTGCTGACTAATAATCCACTAGGGTTATCTGGTATAATCTCTGTTTCTGCAGGGGCAGAGTCGAAATCTATTGCGTATAGAGGAATGAATGCAGATGTAAATATAAGAATAAATCCAATAATCTTTAGTGAAACTGCTACACTTTTATCCATAATGAATCACTCGGGTAAATTAAGACATTATCTATCTTATGGGTAAAAAACTGCTGAAGTTTTTATAAATGTTGTCTCAAATACTATAAATACAAAACAATAATTGGAATGAAAAATAACTCTTATGAGTCAAAATCATCAAATTATGATTGAAAAGAGAACCAACGATAACAAAAAATATTTAAAGAAAACCAGAAAGAATGAAACGAGGAAAAATCCAAAAGGAAGAAATCGAAAGGGGCAGTGATCTAGCCTGGAATGATACCTCCTTGACGTGGAGGAAGTCGGTGGTTCAAATCCGCCCTGCCCCACCATATTACTTTTATGAATTGAATAATCCCTTAACACTAAGATAACGTTGCCCTGAATCTGCCAAGATAACTACTATGGTTTTATCTTTGTTCTCTGAACGTTTTGCAATTTCCTCGGCAGCTTTACATGTAGCACCAGAACTTATTCCTACTAAAACTCCCTCTTTGTTTGCAATTTCCTTACACATAGCAAAAGCATCATCCTGTTTAACCAAAAATATCTCATCAATTATATCACGGTCAAGAGTCTCAGGTACAAAACCTGGTGCTGTTCCCATCATTTTGTGAGGATGAAAAACACCTTTTGATATGTAAGGTGACTCATAAGGTTCAACCGCTATAAGGCTTATACTTCGCTTCTTCTCTTTTAAAAACTTTCCAGCACCACAAATCGTTCCCCCTGTTCCAAGACCGGAAATTAGAACATCGATTTTACCTTCAGTGTCATTCCAAAGTTCAGGTCCAGTAGTTAAATAATGTGCTCTTGGATTAGATGGATTAACATGTTGTCCGACGTAAAAATAATCTGGGTTTTCTTGCAAGATTTTTTTTAACTTCTGCTTTGATCCCTCTGTACCTAATTTAGCTGGAGTTAAAATAAGCTCAGCCCCCAAAGCACTGAGAATCTGACGACGTTCTATACTTTGAATTTCTGACATGATTAAGATGGCATTATATCCTTTTATCGCTGCTATAAAAGCTACTGCCATTCCCGTATTTCCACTAGTACATTCGATAACTGTATCTCCTGATTTAAGTTTTCCTTCTTCTTCAGCAGCTTTGAATATTTGGAGGACTGGTCTATCCTTTATGCTGAAAGGATTCATAAATTCGCATTTCCCATAAATCTC
>JAGLTP010000355.1 GCA_023135215.1 Candidatus Heimdallarchaeota archaeon | reverse complement strand
ATGTTTTACCTCTGTATAACATACCTGTAATTGAACCAAAGATTAACACTAAGGAAATCACTGAAAAAAATATTAAAAATGCAATTCTAAAAAGCCTTGATTTGTTTGATGTTGTGGAAGGCGATGAAATTATTGCCCTCTTATTTAAAGGTGCTATTGGTGGATCTTATGCTGGACTAACTACTTTCACTAAGGGTGTAGCTAATGCTTTACAAAACACTATTAGAAAAGAAAAACCTGTTATCATGGTTTTCGATCGGGATGTAGGAAATTCTGTAGGAAATGTTATGATGAGAGAAACAAATGCAACGAAAAATATTATTTCTATAGATGAAATATTAGTTGAAGAGGGAGACTTTATTGATATTGATGTGCCAAAAGCTGGAGGACAAGTGGTCCCTGTGGTTGTAAAATCCTTGGTTTTTTCAAACTAGCTTGTTTACCATCCTATAGCCATTCCGTCTGCTCGAGGACTTGAACCACCACATAGAACACCATTTTTTGGGTTGCGAGTTATAATTTGCCCTCTTCCAAAAATCATTCGGGATACACCTGAGGTTGGAATGATTTCATGCCCCATATTGCTTAAAATGCTCATAGTTGCCGTACTTATGCCTTCTTCTATGGCTACTTTTCCACAACTTGTTCCATCTCGAATACTAAATCTTGGTGCATTAAGAGCTTCCTGTGGGTTCATTTCAAAATCAACCATGTTACTTATAATCTGAGCATGACCTTGAGGTTGATTGAAACCTCCCATTACACCAAAACTCGCATAGAGTTCATCGTCTTTTGTAGCCATACCGGGAATTATTGTGTGATAGGGTCTCTTTTTTGGTGCTAGAGCATTAGGATGCCCTTCATCAAGAGTGAAGCTTGCTCCACGATTTTGTAGTGTAAATCCACATCCTTTAGGTATCAAACCAGTACCAAATCCCATATAATTTGAGTTTATAAAACTACAAGCGTTTCCTTCTCCATCAGCTACAGAAAAGTAAACCGTGTCTGAACTAGTCGTTGGTGATCCTCGTTGAACATCAATGGTTGCTTTTGTTAAATCTATTAATTCCCTTCTTTGAGCTGCGTATTGTTTTGATATTAATTCCTTTATTGGAACATTTACAACAGCAGGATCAGCTACATACCAACGAGTGTCTGCAAATGCTATTCTCATAGCTTCAATCATCACGTGCAGATGCTCAACTGAAGAATGTTCCATTTTGCTTATCTCAAACTCTTCTAGAATATTAAGGGCAATAAGGGCAGTAATTCCTTGACCATTTGGAGGGATTTCATAAACCTCTACTCCTTGATAATTAGTTGATATAGGTTCATCAAATGTACTGTGGTGATTCTTTAAATCCTCTATCGACATCACACCTTCCTTCGAATGAATTAAATCGATAATCGCTTCTGCAATTCTTCCCTCATAAAATCCAGCTTTTCCATGTTCAGCAAGTTCTCTGAAAGTTTGTGCGAGTGTTGGATTTTTCATAATCTCTCCCTCTTTTGGTGCTTCTCCATTCAGCAACATTTCTTCAGCATAAGGACCCATTTTCAATATTCTAGTACTACGATTCCAAGCTCTAGCGGTGAAAGGGGCAACTGGAAACCCTCCTTCAGCTAACTCAATAGCTGGAGCTAAAATTGTTTTAAGTTCCATACTACCAAATTT
>JAGLTP010000354.1 GCA_023135215.1 Candidatus Heimdallarchaeota archaeon | reverse complement strand
ATGCTATCAGGAGAAATTTTAAAATTCCTCAGGTTTCTTAGTAATCTCCAGCAGACTAAGCCTGCATCAAATAGCATTCTACCTCTGTTTGTTTCCAGAAGAAAGGATACACCGTTAAAGGATCCAAAATTATCTACTTGACGAATATTACTATCATAGATACACTTGATTTTTACCTTCAAACAATCACATCAAAGCTTGTAGATTTAGCTGCAAACCTAACTTTAAGGGAAATACTTTAATTAGTTTTCTACAATTATCTCTGAAGTGAATTAAATGAAAGCTTTTATCTCCGTTGATTTAGAAGGAATGCCATATGTGGTTATTCCTGGACATCTTAATCTTAAAGGGGCTCAATACGAAGAGGTAAGGAAAATAGCAACTAAGATTACCTTAATTGTAACAGATCAGTTACACAAAAATGGTTTTGATAATATTATCATTGCGGATTCCCATGGTCCCTGTGTAAATCTACTTGTTGAGGATTTACCTGAATATGTTGAAATTATTAGAGGAAGCTTGAGACCAACAAGTATGGTTGCAGGTGTAGCAGAATGCGATGTGGCGTTATTTTTAGGTTACCATGCAAAAGCAGCAACTCAAAACTCTACATTTGATCATACTTACAGTGGAGGTTCAGTACACAAAATTTTGGTAAATGGTGTTGAATCAAGTGAATTTATTTTAAATGCATACGTTGCAGGAGAGCTGAATGTTCCCGTAATTCTTGTGGCAGGTGACAGACAACTTCTTGAGGATGATGTAAAAACTCATGCTCCTTGGTCAGAAACTGTTTCTCTCAAACAATCATTTAGCAGACTTTCTGCGATAAGTCCAAGTTTGGTGAAAATAGAGAAAGATTTACGAGATGCAGTTAATAGAGCTCATTCCAATTTCAGTGAAAAAACTGTTCAACCACTTGTTACTAAGACACCAGTTGAAGTAAAGCTAACTTTGAGGGATACACATCAGGCAGATGCTATAGCACTTTTACCTTATGTCAAAAGAACAGATGCGTTGAATATAGAATATACAGCGTCTACAATGATTGAAGCATATAAAACCTTCCAAGCACTGATGTATATTTCAGCGGCTGCTTCTGGAATGCTTCAAAGACTAAGCTGAGTAAATACCAACAAAAAATCTAATCTTTTTCTTCTTTTTCTTTTCTTTCCAGTTCTATTTTTTCCTCCCAGTCGGGAATTACTAAATCTGCAATGTCTTTTACCATCTCTGCTTGTTCCAAATCTATGACATTACACGCTTGGTCATCACCTAATACAAAATAAAGTTCAGATGTTAGGTTTGAAAGGAGTTCTTTGACAATTTCCGACGAAATATTATCATTCACATCTTTGATAAGAGCTACACTGAAACAATCAGTTGCTTCCAAATATACTTCTCTTGTTTTGGTTGAAAAAACTTCAGGTTCTCCTACATCGGTTTCAACCATGAAGTTCTTGATTGCTGTGATTAATCCTGTAAAGAGTATTGCCTCTGCTACTTTATCTTCTTTTTGAATTCTATCGTAATAGTAAACAGGGACTCCACCAGGTGACATGATGTAGAGAGATCTTATCATGTTTGTGCCACGAATTTTAATCCTTTTATTGATTTCTATTTAGTAATCTTAGAATAAAGGAAAAAAAAGAAAGGTAAGAAAAGAGTTTACTGAAAACTCTTCTTTGTTTTACTTTTTCCCGCTAAAAGAATAACAGGCACCGTCAAAACACTCATTAGAAGTAGGATTAGAGTATTAGTCTGTGTCAATTCTGGAATATAAGATAAGTGAGTAAAGATTAAACCGAAATGATAAGCTCCAGTTAAATCTCCTGCATAAATGTTGTAGAAATCTGTGACGAATCCGTAATTCAATCCTTTTGTAGCTCCGTAATCATACTCAATAGATTCATATAGGAAGAGAATATCTCCGCTCTTTAGTAGAACAACTTCAAAAGTTCCAGCATCGCTACCACCAAGATATTTGTAATTATGATACTCAATTACAACATACTCTGGTGTTTGCAATACATAGATGTTATTACTCGCTTCTAAATCCGCCCAGAATGGAGCAATAACATGATAATTATATTCATCTGGAATAAATCCATGGGTGTCATACGGTGTTGAATCCATGAAAGATAACCACCCATTCGAGCTGACATATACTGTTGAAAATGATCTGTCGTAGAAATAGAAGGAGAATGGTAAGGATACAGAACTATATGTGTCATCCCCCTCTATGTAAAGATTATCTCCAGAAGCATAAGCGTTATACCAATGGAATGGATAATCAAACATATTATAGTTTTTCAAGTCAGAAATGAGAACATCTTGTTGGATAAAGTTATTTGCCGTAAAGATTTCTAACGGGACTGGAACTGCATAAGCTTCAACTGT